>JAITDF010000032.1 GCA_031282705.1 Opitutaceae bacterium
GACCCCCGGCTTGCAGGAACTGGAAAAAGAACATCAACTGGCCTTCACGCGTGACGGGTGCCTGCCCGTCCCATTCCGCGTAAAAACGTCCGCCGGGCGTGTCCACCGGCCAGCTGCCCTTCGGGTATGCGGTCGGGTATGCGGCGTTGGCGTTGTTTTTGCACTCACCCTGAGGGTGAGTGTTCATCGAACTCTCCGGTGTTTGCATCCCTCTGCTTTTGCACCTCTTGCCTCTCTTCCGCCAGAAAATCATCTTCCTTTTTAGGATAAAATGTCCGGCCAGCCGGGCCAGCCTTGTCGCGTCATTTTTTATTTTTGGCGCATCCGGTTTCGCCTGCTCAGCCGCCGTTGGTGTTTGTTTGTGTTATGGGTTGTGTTTGCGCGCCGCTTTTGCGGCGAACGGTCTTCATCTCATCGAAAGTTTTTTAAAAATCAAGATTTTTTTAAACAAAGTAGAATTAAGACCTCCCAAAAAGGGAAAAAAAGGGTGCCCCTCACCATGACGAACAAGCATCCGCGCCGTGGAATGTGCCGGAATATGAAAACCGTTGTGCCGCCCTTCATTTCTGCGAGACTGCGCGACATGCAATCCAGCAAAGACCTGCCCAAGCCCAAGGGCGCCCCGGATGATGCCGGGGCGCTCCACACCATTCTTGTTTCCCTGATCGGATTGAGCCCGTCGGTGTTGACCGAGACCCTGTGGGCGCTCGCGGACGCGCCCGAGCGGATCGTGCCTGATCGCGTGGTCGTCCTGACCACCACCACCGGCGCCGGCGTCCTGAAAAAATCAGTGCTGGCGGACGCCCGTTGGGAGGATTTCAAAAAGAAGCTCGCGCGCAAACATGGCCGCGGCCGGGTTGACGGACGGCTGCGGTTCGGGTCGTCCGACTCGATCCGCATCATTCGCTCCCCCGACGGCTCCGGTGATCTCGATGACATTCGGACGCCGGAGCAAAACGACGCGATGGCGGATTTTTTCATGGAGCAAATCCGCGGGCTCGCGCAGGACGAGGGGCACAGCCGCCTGATTGTGTCAATCGCCGGCGGACGGAAAACCATGGGCGCGCTTTTGCATTCCGTCATGACGCTCATCGGGCGCGCCGATGACCGCGTGTATCATATTTTGGTGGATGAGCCGTGGGAACGCGTCGCGGGTTTTCTGTATCCGGGCTGTCCGGGAAAGTTCAGGCATCCCGACACCGGCGAGCCGCTCTCTTCAAACAAGGCGCGCCTCGCGCTGGCCGAGGTGCCTTTTGTGCCGCTTCGCTACCTGTTTGAGCGCGACCTTAAAAAGAACGACTACAGCTACCGGCGGCTGATCGAGAATTACCGCCGCCGCGCGACGGCGGACGGCGACACCCGCGCCGGCTCCGTCCGGCTGGAAATCGACTTCAAAACGCAAACCGCGACCTTTGGCGGGAAAAGCCTCGGCAGGCTCGCCGCGAGGCAGTTCGCCGCCATCGCCGCGTGGGCGCAAAAAACAAAGGACGCCGGCGGCGACGAAAAAAAATGCGACCTCTTCTGCGCCGGAATGGAGGATTATATAAAAGCGGCGGACACGCCTGATTTTCTGAAAAAACTTGTCCCGTCCGGCGCCATGGACGCCGCCGACTTCAACAAAGCGGCCAGCCAGTTGCGCCAGCTTTTGCGCCGGGGGCAGTTTCCGCCCGCGCAAATCGACCGCATCATCCCGCACAAGGGCGCCATGCGGCTCGACCTGCAGCCGCAGGAAATCCTGATCAACCAATAGCCTCCCGCCTCGCCAAAAACATAGTCAATGAACATGTTCATCTTTCCCCTTTCGCGCCTCAGTTTGCTCTTTCAATCCGTTGTAAAAGCATAATCAATGAGCACACCCGACACACTCATGCCAAAAAACACCACAGCCTGCCATTCCGACCAACCCGCCGACGCCCTCAAGCTCGCCGCCTTCTGGCGGCGCAAGCTCGCTGCCTTCCTGCACGACACGCCGGCCAAATGCCTCGATATCCCCGGGCACCTCCGCATGGCCGAAGCTGCCGCACGCCGTGCCGGTCTCACCGATGACGATAACCGCGTCGCCCTCTACCACACCAGCGCCGATCACAAAGCCGCCGCCGCCGACCGCCTCCCCTTCCCCCCTTACCCAAAAATCGCCTGTGCCTTCGACGGTGCGGCCAACCAATTCCATCATCCTCTCGATGGATCGCACACGCTGCCTTTCGCCACTGCCGCGAAAATTGGCGACATGGAACCCCTCCAAAACGAAACCCAGCCCGCCATCTCCAAATACAATCTTGAAGCCATCTTTCCCGACCCCGCCAAACGCGCCCGCGCAAATTTCTTTCTCCACTGGCGCCTCTGGCGTCAGCACGGTGTCGAACGCGACTGGCGTTTTGATTTTCTCCCCGCCGACACGCGCATTCCCGACCATTCCATTTGGTCGCATATCCAAATCGTTTCCGCCCTCGAAGGCACCGCCGCCGGCATCGGCGAGGACGGTGTTTCCACAAAACTCGCACCGGCATTCCTTAAGTTCCAGATACGTTCCGCGCAGGACTTCATCGCCGCCGCCCGTTCCATCCGGGACCTCTGGAGCGGCAGTTACCTGCTTTCATGGCTCATGGCCGCCGGCCTCGCACGCCTCGCCGAGCTCATCGGCCCCGATGCCGTCGTGTTTCCCAATCTCCACTCCCAACCTCTCTTTGACCTGCGTTTCCGCGATACCCTTTGGAAAAAAATCAAGGATGCCAGCGGCGACGCCCGGTTTACTCTTTGGGATTCCTCCATCAAGCCCGGCAGCGAAGCACTGCGCACGCCCAACCTCCCCAATATCTTCCTCGCCCTCGTTCCCGCCGACCGCGCAGCCAAAATCGCCGGCGAAGTCGAGTCCGCCATCGACGCCGAATGGAAACACATCGCCAAAGCCGTCTGGTCGCACTGCCAGGAGGCAGGAATGATCGCGGAAAAAGAATTCGGACTGGACACCGAGGCGCTCAAAGACCGTTTCGACCACCAAATCAAAAATTTTCTCTCCATCTCATGGCAGACCACACGCTGGCCCGACACTCTCGACGAAGCCGAGCGCCTCGCCAAGGTGCTGCCCGGCGCCCAAAATGACACGAACGACCTCCTCAAACGCTTCCGCATTGTCCGCGAAACTTTTGAAAAACTTCCCGGCGACGACCGCGACCCGCGCTACTACACCAAGGACGAAAACGGCGACGCCAAACTCAACAACGTCGGCCTCGCATGGTCGCTCCTCGTCGCCCTCAATGCATGGCAATTCGACGCCGTCCGCCAAACCCGCAATTTTCCCGCCGCCCAATTCTCCGGCTGGAACGAACACGTCGGCGCCCATGCCGAAAAGGATTCGCTCACCGGCCTTCTGGAAGCCGTTGCCGGAGGTCGGGGATGGAAAGAACGCGCCGAAATGCATGCCGGGGAAACCTCGCGCAATTTCTGGAAATGGCGCTTTCGCCACGAAGATTTCCTCTCCGCCCCAACTCTCGTCAAACGCCTCTGGGACTCCGCCTATCTCGCCGCCCGGCGGGAAAAAGGTGGATGGGGCCTCGACTGTTGTTTTGCGCCAGGGCATTTCCCCATGCCCGACATTCAGGCCATCGCGGACCACGATAAAAAAGCGGGTGATGAGCGCGACGAAAGGCACGACGACCGCGATGCCGGCAAATACTTTGCCGTGCTCGCCCTTGATGGCGACCGGATGGGCAAATGGGTTTCCGGCGACAACGCCCCTTCGTATGAAAAACAACTCGCCCGCTATACTGACTCCGAAGGCAAAGAACGCGGTTCGCTCCCTTATTTCAAAAAACCGGAACACAACGGAAAATTTAACGCATTTCTCGCCACCCGCCGCCTTGTCTCGCCCGGATACCACCTCCAATTCAGCGAAGCGCTCACCAACTTCGCCCTCCACTGCGCCCGCCCCATCGTCAAAGCTCATGATGGCCGCCTCATTTATGCCGGCGGTGACGACGTGCTCGCCATCCTCCCCGCCGACACCGCCCTCGCCTGTGCCGAAAACCTCAGACGTGCCTTTCGCGGCGAACCCCAAAAATTCAAAAATGATCAAACTCCGCCCGATTTTCCCATCCTGACCGCCGCCGCCGGCGCGGACCAAGACACCCCTGGTTTCCTGAGAGTCCGTTTTGTCGAAAAAGGAACAGGACAACCCAAAATACGATCAATCATCCTCCCCGGCCCCGCCGCCGACGTTTCGGCGGGCATTGCCATCGCCCATTTCAAAGCGCCTCTGCAGGACGTGGTGAAAGCAGCCCAAGCCGCCGAAAAACGCGCCAAGACCCAATGCGGGCGCTCCTCCTTTGGCATCACCCTTGTGAAACGCTCCGGCGGCATCACCCATTGGGACAATAAATGGGATTCCGGCGCCGTCACCCTGCATGAGAAACTCGTGGAAGCCATGAGCCGCGACGAATCCTCCGCCAAGCTTCCCCATGCCATCATCCGGCTTCTCGAACCCTACCGCATCGCCGCCACACCCCTCATCAAGGAAACGGCAAAAAACATCGCCCCCGCCGCCAACTTCGACGTGACAGCGGTCGCCCGCGCCGAAATCACCCATGCGCTTTCCCGCCAGTGCCAGGACGAAACCACCCGGAAAACCCTCCTCAAAGAGTTCGATGCCTACATCGATGCCATCAAAGCCAACCTCGGAAAACAACCTGCCTCCGTCAAACCCGGCGAACATGCCGATCTCATCCTGAACGCACTCATCGGCCTCTGCACCGCCGCCGCCTTCGCCCACCGCACATCAAACTAAAACCTTTCCTCGCCTTCCCCTCCCATCCCATGCACACGCTCCACCTCACGCCCTCCGACGTCCTCTTTTTCAGCGACGGACGCCCCATGAGCGGCTCCCTTGCCGGGCACACCGCCGCCTGGCCCGCGCCCCACGTCTTCAACGCC
>JAITDF010000076.1 GCA_031282705.1 Opitutaceae bacterium
AAAGAACGCGGGCCAGCATCTGCCGCCGGCGCCGCGCCATGCGAGAGGGCAGTTGTGCAAATCCTTGCACGGCGCGCTATGGGAGAATGGGAGGTATGGGAGATATGGGAGAAATGGGAGACATGGGAGAGATGGGAGATATGGGAGGGATAGGAGCTATGGGAGGCATGGGAGGCATGGTGTTCTCCAAGGTGCCATTTCTCCCATAACTCCCATATCTCCCATATCTCCCATTTCTCCCATTTTCCGAAACCACGTAGGCTCCCCGCCAAAGCCCCGGTGGCTCCCGCGTAACATCAGTAACATCAGTTACACGGCCCTGTGGTGCCGTTCCGTGGTGCCGTTCCGTGGTGCCGCAGGCGGGCGGGCTGTCGCTCCGCCCGGAACCCAACCCGCGCTGCGTGGCGCCGGCGCGCGGGCGCGGGCGCTCGGGCGGCGGGCGGCGGGGGCTCGGGCTCAGATGCGCGTGCCTTCGGTCAGCACGCGCTTGCGGAAGGCGGCGAGCACACGCGCGAAGACCGGGCCGGGGGCGCCGGCGCCGATTTCGCGCCCGTCGAGCCGGGTGATCGGGATGGTCTCGGCGGCGGTGCCGGTGAGAAACACCTCGTCGGCGTTCCACACGTCGTAGCGCGTGAGGTTGTCCTCGCGGATCGGCACGCCGATTTCCCGCGCGATGTCGAAGACCGCGGCGCGCGTGATGCCTTTGAGCGCGCCTTGCGTGGCGGACGGGGTGATGATTTCGCCTTTGTGGACGATGAAGAGATTGTCGCCGGTGCACTCGACCACGTAGCCTTGGTCGTTGAGCATGATGGCTTCGAGCGCGCCGAACTGCCGCGCCTCGATTTTGGCCATGATGTTGTTGAGGTAGTTGAGCGACTTGATCGCGGGGCTGAACGCCGCCGGGTTCAGGCGGCGCGTCGGCACCGTGACGATTTCGAGCCCTTTGGTGTAATACTCGTCGGGATACAGCGCGATCTTGTCGGCGATGATGAAGATCGAGGGCTTGGGGCAGAGCCACGGCGAGAGCCCGAGGTCGCCGGCGCCGCGTGTCACGACGAGGCGGATGTAGGCGTCGGCGAGGTGGTTTTGGCGGCAGGTTTCGCAGGTGGCGTCGGAGATTTCCCGGCGGGTCCAGGGCATTTTCAGGAGGATGGCCTTGGCGGAGTATTCGAGGCGTTCGAGATGCGCGTCGAGCCGGAAGATGTTGCCTTGGTAAAGGCGTATGCCCTCAAAGATTCCGTCTCCGTAGAGGAGCCCGTGGTCGAACACGGAGATTTTGGCATCGGCCTGGTCAACAAACTTTCCGTCGAGATAAATTTTCATAAGGGGAGCGCGAATCTAGGAAGGCCGCGCCGCGTTTGTCGAGTCCGCGGTCGCGTCGCGGTGAAATTTTTGCGGGGGGTGCGCTGGGACTGTAATCGACTGCAATCGACTGCAATCGACTGCAATCGACTGCAATCGACCGCAGTCGTCGCGCCGCGGCGAAATTTTCGCGGGGGGGAGGGGGGGGCGGCGGCGCGGCTGGCGCGGCCGCCGGCGTCACCCCGGCGGGGCGGGGGCGGTTTCCCGCGTCGTGTTTTTGCGGCCGGCGAGTTGTTCGAGCACCGCCTTGAAGCGGGTTTCGTCGAGGGCGTAGCGGCGCATGGGCAGCGTGGAGACGGCCAGGGCCGCGCCGGTGGCGGCGGTGAAAACCAAAACGAGGGCGCGCAGCGTGGCCGGGCTTTGCGCGGTGTTGGCCTGGAAGCCGGCCGCGCCCAGAAACCAGCCGAGCAGGGCGCCGCCGGCCGCGCCGGCCAGCTTGGTCTTGATGATGTTCAGCGCGAAGATGGCACCTTCGTCGCGCTCGCCGCCGGCGAGCTGGCCGTATTCCACGCAGTCGGCCAGGCAGGACATGCGCGCGATGTTGCCCAGGCCCTCAAGCAGACCGATGAGCGCGATGACGGGAAACATGGCGGCGGCGTGGTCGCGGACCAGCCAGAGCGCGGCGGTCAGCGCGCCGGCGGCGAGGATGGGGCGGCGCACGACGACGGCCTTGCCAAAGCGGCGGCAGGCCGCGGGGGCGAGCAGGCAGCCGGCTATCAGCGGGGTGAAATACGACGCCATGTAAACGGGCACGAGGTCCTCCCGCCCGCAGTGGTATTTGAAATAATACACGGCCAGGGCGCCGCGCGCGGCGGTGGTGATCTCCAGCAAAAAGCACGTGCCGAGCAACTGGCGCAGAGGCCGGTTTTGCAGGAGCAGGCGGGCGACGCGCGCCAGGCTCTGGGGCCGGCGGCGCGGCACGGTCTCGCGCTCGCGCACGCCCCGGAAAGTCACCCAGAAGCCGAGGGAGCAGAGCAGGCCGGCCGCGGCGCCGGCGAGCGTCCAGCCGGGCAGCCCGCGCGCGTCGAGCCAGCGCACCAGCGGGAAGGCGCCGACCAGGGCGAGCCAGAAGCCGGCCTGGGCGCAGGTGCGCGAGGCGGCGACGATGCGCGTGCGCGCCTCCGGGCGGGAGGTCATGGCCGGGGTGAGCGACCAGTAGGGGATGTCGCACAGGGTGTAGGCGACGCTCCAGAGCAGGCAGGTGCAGAAGGCATACACGAGCTTGCCGGTGGCGGAAAATTCCGGGGCGGTGAAGCACAGCGTGCAGGCGGCAAGGGCCAGCGGGCTGCCATACAGGAGGTAGGGGCGGAATTTGCCGTGCCGGCTTCGGGTGTTGTCGGCGGCGACGCCGACGGCGATGTCGGCGAAGGCGTCCGCCACGCGCACAATGAGCAGCAGGGTGCCGGCGGCGGCGGCGGACAGGCCGGCGGTGTCCGTGTAGAACACGATCAGGTAGGTGGAGACGAGGGCGTAGTTGATGTTGGAGCCGACGGCGCCGGCGCAGTAGCTGCACAGTTCGCGGCGCGCGGGGGCGGTTTGGGCGGGGCGGGGCGGCGTCATGGCGCGTGGAGCCGGGAGGGCGGG
>JAITDF010000119.1 GCA_031282705.1 Opitutaceae bacterium
GGCAGGAAAGCAGGAATAATAAGAAGGCCAAGATCAACTGGCGGTTTACCGATCAAAATGCGCGTATTAAACTCAAAAGACTTTATCCGACAATTTCAAATTGACATGACACTAGGGCGGTCTCGCCGAGACCGCTGTCCAATGGCGGTGCCGAGGTGGGGTGTTTCATAAAACGCCTTCGTGCGTGCGATGACGGCTTTGTAATCAGGCCGGAGTTGCATGGGGAACAGATTGATTTTTATTTTATGATTTCGTGCCAGCGCGGCATCTTGTCCTTTATAAGCGGGTTTCGGAAATCGTCGGCGCCTTGATACATGTGCTTGTTGAGCGGCATGTCGAAAAGGGTCTTGCCGTCGTATTGCAGTTTGCAGCCGTGGAAAAACCCGATTTCCCTCGCGCCGTCCTTGTGCTCGCGCACGAAGGCGAAATCGGAGTCGGTGCGCAGTTTTCCATAAGTGACGGAACCCGTGCGCCAGTCGAACATCGGGCGGCCGCGAAGGTTGGTGAGGCCGATGGCCGGGTCGAGCTTCAGGCCGACCGTGACCGGGTCGCCGTCGAGCGTGAACGCGAGCCCGAGGGTGCGGTTGTCGTCGTGCGCGCCGGTGATGACGCGCACGTCCTCCAGCATCGCCGGGGTGAACGTCCCCGGATCGTGCGGGCGGAGCACGGTCACGAACGCGAGGCGCTGCCCCTTGAAGAAATAGGTGTTCAGATATTGATAAAACACCTTGGACGGATTGAAGCGTCGCTCGATTTCCTTAACGCGGCTGACGCTGTCGAATTTTCCCGCGAACTGGATGAGCAGTTCCTTGTTGTGCGTGTTCGGCCAGTATTCCTTGCGTATCGGGATGCGCTCCGGCCAGCTCACGACATAACCCTCTCCCTGTTTCAGTATGTTGTCGGGATGCCAGATGTTGGCGAAGACTTTCACGCCCGGCTCGTCGATCAGGATGGAGTCCACGATTATATACAGGCCCGTCCCCGGCGCGAAAAGAACGATGCGGTCGCCGGTGTAGCCGCGCTCCCGGTCAACGAGACGGGTCCGGGAATAATCGAGGCTGCCGAAATTGCCGAAGTGGATTTTTTCGGTCAGCACCGCGTGGTAGGCGCGGTCCCTGGTGATATAATCAAAGGCGTCGCCTTCATAAGGCATCATCTGGCCGGTGCGGGCGACGATTTTGTTGTGATAATAATCGGCGCGCCAGCCGTCCTCCCAGGTCTGCACGGTGGCATGGCGGTAGCCGCCGTCGGCCAGCAGCACGGTGTTGCCGGCCATCAGCAGGTCGATGGCGTTTTCGTCGGCGTGGCCGTGGTGGGGTTTTTCCTGAAACGCGTTTAATTGCGCGTTCAGGTAATCGCGCGAGAAGCGTCCGTGAGGGCCTTCGTCGCGGTAGTTGAGCAGGGCGTAGCCGCCGTCTGGACCGCGGAAGGTGATTTTTTTGGAAACCAGGTCGTCCACCACCTCGGCGGATTTCTCAACCAGGGAAGGCTCAAGCGGGACGGAGGCGTCGAGCCAGCGCAGGGCGAGGCCGATGGGATAGATGGCGTCGTCGGCGAGTTTTTTATAATGGGCGAGCGAGGCGTTGTATAAACGGCGGGCGGCGTCGAGGTAACGCCCGTCCTTGTAACAACTGCCGGCGCGGACGAGGTTGGCGACAATCCAGGCCCAACTGTGCGTCCAGTCGCCGTCGCCCCAGTCGGGCATGAGGCCGTTTGGCATGAGCAGCTGCCTGTATTGGTCGAAATAAAGGCGGGTGGTGACGGCGCTCATGTGGTCGCGCGCGAAGCCTTGCAACTCGGCGAGCGTGAGCGTGTAGGTTTGCCAGAAGGGCATGTAAATCGAGGCGTCCTCGATGGACCATTGGAACATGCTGTCGGCGGCGAGGGCGTGTCCGAAACGTTTCCATTTTTCAACATCGGGCGCGTCGGGCACGGCGGCGGCGGCGAAGAGGAAGGCGGCGCCGTCAATCAGTCCGCGGTTGTGCGCGCCGAAGTCGGTGGACTCGTAATGCGTGGCGATGCTGGCGGCGATTTGCGCGTCCACCATCGCGCGCTGCGCGGCGGTGAGCGCGTTTTGTTTTTTCAAATGCATATACGCTTCGCAAAACGGCACCATGTTGCGGAAACTGGTCACAAACGGTTTTTGCCCGCCGGCGCCGGCGCCGGTGCTGAACGTGCCCCACGAGGTGTCAACCGTCACCTCCGCCGTCCGCCCGGCGGGGATTTGCGCGCCCTCGACCTGCGCGGCCAGGTCGGCGGCGGCCCATTCGAGGAACCGTTTTTCGCCGGTGACGGCGTGGAGGCTGGCGGCGGCGGAGAGCGTGTAGGCGTAGCCGCGCCACGGCGTGAGGCTGCCGCCCTTGGCGCGGGCGGACTTCAGGCGGCGGGCGTGCGTCTCGTGCGCGGCGCTGACGGCGGCGATGGCGTCGTCGAGCATTTGCTGCTTGAAGGCGGCGACGTCCGCCGCCGCGCCGGGCGGCGGTGCGGAGGGCGCCGCCGCCGCCGCCGGACTGGCGGGGGAAGCGAGCAGGGCGAGGAGGAGGAGGGCTGGGATGGTTGTTTTCACTGTTTTCATGGCGGGATTTCCAAGGATCGGGAGTCGGTTGCGGCGTGCGGGAAGGGAAGGAGGGAAGGCGAACGGCTTGGCCGGGCGGCGGCGCATGACGGGCGGGAGAAGGAACGGGAACGGCGCACGCCCGGCACAGGCCCGGCGCAGGCGATGGCCTTATTTGCTGGCAGAATCGCCGCCGGTGCGCACGCCCGATGTGATGTAACCGTTGCAGGACGGCGCCCCGCCCCTGTTGCAACGTTTGCATTTTCTTTCGGCTGACAGCGGCCTTTTTTTCCCGCTGAGTGGCGCCGTCATCGCGCACCCTGCGCCGCCTTGAAGCAAGTCCCCGTCAGTCCCGCATCCTGTATTCCGCCTCCCGCCTCCCTCATCCAAATCAATTCCGCAAGCATCCCAGCCATCATGAAAAACCATGCCCGTTCCGTTTTCCTGCCCGCCCTCGCCGCCGTGTTTGCCGTGGCGCTGCCCGCGCAAGTCGTGCGCTACGGCTTCGATTCCACTTACAAACTCGGCGCCGCGCAGTGGACGCCCAACACCGGCGCCGGCGGCGAAAAGTCCGCGAAAGGCGCCGTGCAAATCAACAGCCTCGACCTGCGCATGTTCGCCGCGGGCGGCGCGAACGCCGACCTCGCCACCGCGCCCGGCGTCGCCGGCAGGGGCCGCGCGCTCGACCTCACCGGCAACACTCCCGGCACCGTAAACGCCGCCATTGCGCAGCAGAACGCCGCCGCGCCCGGCGCGTTCAAGGCGCTCACCATCACCGGCTGGATGAAGCACGCCGCGCCGTTGCAAAAGGACATGACGCTCATCCGCAACTTCGCCACCGGCCCGTCCGGCGGCGGCTTCTGGATTTTCGCGACCGGCCCCGGCACGCTGGTGCTCCAGCTCGGCGACGGCCAAAAATCCGCGAAATTTCCCGTGCGCGCGCCCGCCGTCGCCGTGCCGGACCAGTGGGTGTTCTTCGCCGCCTCCTGGGACGGCGGGGCCGGCCTCGCCAACTGGTATTTCGGCGACGAGGCCGGCGCGCCCGCCGCCCCGGTGCGGGTGGCCGCCCCCGCCTCCACCGGCATGACGCTCACCGCCACGAAGCACCTGGCCGTCGGCCGCGCAAGCTCCAAGAGCCCCGGCTTCTGCGGCCTTTTCGACGACATCCGGATTTTCGACACGGCGCTCGCGCAGGAAAAGATCGAGGAAATCCGCCAGTCCGCGCTCGACCGGTGAGCTTTTTCGAACCATTATTTTGAACAGAAGGAAACAAAGGAAACGAAGATAGAAATAAAGAAGACATATAAAATAAAAGGTTTTCTTCGTTCCCTTCGTTTTCTTCTGTTCAATAAAAACCAACCATTAAAACAGCCACAAAGAGGCGCAAAAAGCATAAGAAAACACCTTCCCGTCCTGTGCCTCTTTGTAGCTATTAAAAACGAGCCAAAAAATTAACCACTAATCTTCACTAATGGAAAACCACTAATTTCCAAGCCGCTAATAAAATCACTGTTGTTTATTAGTGTTTATTAGCGTTCCGGCCAATTAGTGAAAATTAGTGGTTAATAAAAACTCCCCTTTTTGAGTCTTCGTTTCCTTTGTTGTCTTCTGTTCAATTTTCAAAGTTTTGAATCCATCCCTGTTCCATAATCGCACTGTCATGACCATCCCCGCCAATCGCCGCCTTGTATTCTTTATCCGCTCCTGCCTCGGCGCGCTTTCCCTTCTCGCGCTGCCTGCCGCCGTCCGCGCCGACGTGCGACTCGCCGCGCCGTTCGGCGACAACGCCGTCCTCCAGCGCGACAAGCCCGTCGCCGTCTGGGGCGAGGCCGACCCCGGCGAAAAAGTCACCGTGCGTCTCGGCGCGCGCACCGCCGCGGCCACCGCCGGCGCCGATGGGCGCTGGCTCGTCCGCCTCGACCCCCTGCCCGCCGGCGCGGAACCCGCCGAGCTGGTCGTCGCCGGCAAAAACCAGGTCGTGCTCCAAAACATCCTCGTCGGCGACGTGTGGCTTTGCGCCGGCCAGTCCAACATGGAGTGGAACGTCGCCCGCGCCGACAACGCCGCCGCCGAGCTCGCCGCCGCCGATCATCCCGCCATCCGTTTTATAAAAATCGACCGCGCCATCGCCGGCGCGCCCGCGGCCCGCGCCACCGGCGCATGGCGCGTCTGCACGCCGCGCGACATCGGCGGCTGCTCCGCCGTCGCCTACTTTTTCGCCCGCGACATCCACCGCGAAACCGGCGTCCCCGTCGGCCTCGTGCAAAGCTCGTGGAGCGGCGCGATGATCGAATCCTTCCTGCCCGCCGGCACGCTCGAATCGACCGAATTCGCCGCCGTCGGGAAACGCTGGCGGCAGACGCTCGACGCCTGGCCGATCAACAAAAAGAAATACGACGCCGACCAGTCCGCCTGGGAAAAAGAACGCGCCGCCGCCGCGGAGAAAAACCTGCCCTTCGGCAAACCCGCCCCGCGCCCTCCCGCCGGCCCCGGCCACCGCGACCAGCCTTCCGGCATCTACAACGCCATGGTCCACCCGCTCGCGCCCTTCGGCCTGCGCGGTTTCCTTTGGTATCAGGGCGAGGGCAACGCCCAGCGCTTCGATGAATACCACGCGCTCTTCACCGCGCTCATCCGCTCCTGGCGCGACCTCTTCCGGCAGGGCGACCTGCCTTTCTACTGGGTGCAGCTTCCCAACTACAAAGCCGGGCGCGGCGACGCGCGCATGCGCGCCTTCCTCCGCGAGGCGCAGGATCAGGCGCTCGCGCTGCCCGCCACCGGGCAGGCCGTCACCATCGACATCGGCAACCCCGACGACGAGCACCCGACCAACAAACAGGAAGTCGGCCGCCGCCTCGCCCTCATCGCCCTTGCCAAAGTATATGACAAATCCGTCCCGTTCGAAAGTCCTCGCATGATATCCGCGCATCCCAAAAAACATGCGATGGAAATCACACTGGCGCACGCGGACGGACTCGCCCTGCGAGGAGGTGCCGCGCCTTCCTTTGAAGTCGCCGGGGAAGACCGCGAGTTTGCGCCGGCCGGCGTGCTGTCTATTAAAAAGGACACGGTGATGGTGTCATCACCCGGCGTCCCCCATCCCGTCGCCGCGCGCTACGCCTGGCTCAACGCCCCTGTCGCCAATCTATATAATTCCGCCGGCCTGCCCCTCGCGCCCTTCCGCACCGACGACTGGCCGGCCCTCGACGTCTCCCGCACCAGCGCGGTCGCGCCGCAGGACAAAGGCTCGGGCCGCGCGCAGGATTATTTTATGGAAAAACACGCCGCCTTCCTCGCCCGCGCCAAGGAAGGCCCGGTCAACCTCCTCTTCATCGGCGACTCCATCACCGACGGCTGGAGCAAGGCCCCCGGCATCTGGGAAAAGCATTTCGGGCGCCACCAGCCCGCCAACTTCGGCATCTCCGGCGACTCCACCCAGCACGTCCTCTGGCGCATCGCCCACGGCGAACTCGACCGCATCGCGCCGAAGGTCGTCGTCCTCATGCTCGGCACCAACAACACCGCCAGCAACACGCCCCCCGAGATCGCCGACGGCGTCGCCCGCGTCATCCGCCGCATCCAGGAAAAACTCCCGCAAACCCGAATCCTTCTCCTCGCCATCTTCCCGCGCGGCCCGCGCCGGAACACCGGCTATTACGACGACGGCATCCGCCGCATGGAAGTCATCAACGAGGTCAACCTCGACCTCTCCCGCCTCGCCGACGGGAAGCGCGTCCGCTTTTTGAACATCAACGACGTTTTCCTCGGCCCCGACGGCAAAATCCCCGCCGACGTGATGCCCGACCAGCTCCACCCCGGCCCGAAAGGCTACCAACTCTGGGCCGAAGCCATGCAGCCCGTGCTCGACGAGATGATGGCCGGCCATTTCTCAAAGTGACAAGTATTCAAGTGGCAAGAAGACCCCGGCGCCCGCCTCGCACTTAAACTTATACTCTGATGTTACGCGGCGGCCAGTTTTGGCAGGGCGGTCTC
>JAITDF010000245.1 GCA_031282705.1 Opitutaceae bacterium
CCCCCCCCCCCCCCCAGACCTCAAAGTTTTCCGAGCGCGGAAAGGCGAAAGGGCGAAACCGTGGGATCCCATGAAAAACGAGTTTTGCCAAACAGTTTTCGCGCTTCTGCGTGTGACAGGACAAGCATCGGAAGCGCGAAGAATCGCGTCATTCCGTGAAAAGCAGCCGCTCAAAATGGTGGCAACCCCGGAAGGAAAGCGCACAGCGGAGATGAACCGAGTTAGCTGCGGGAGTGGCGCGGGAATGGGCAAGCTGGTTTGGCGGGACATAGGGCCGGGATGAAGGCGTTTTGCAGGAAATATTTACCCGTGATTGGCTAAAATGATTCAGCATTAGTCAAGCGTGTTTTTTATTTTTTTCAGAAATGTCTGCAATCATCTGATCCAAAGCAAGATGTTGCGTGTCTTTCCGTTTTGCCTCTCATCCTGTTTGATGTCCTCCCGGGTCAAGCTCTGCCCGGAACTCCCGCGTTGTTACCCGACGGGGATTTGCCCTTTCCCATCACCGTGAGTTGAAACCCGCGCCGCCCTCTTGAAGAACGCCATATCTCCCATACCTCCCATATCTCCCATTTCTCCGAAAACCACCGCGGCCCGGCCGGCCCGGAGGCCGCCCCTCCAAAAGCCCCGAACGCCCCCGCGCAACATCCCCCAAAACTTAAACTTTCTTTTTCCCGGTTTCGTGCAAGCATCGCGCACCGGACGGCCCCCGGCACCCGCGCCGGCGCGCCGGCCCCGCCACCACCGCAACCATGCCGAACGAAACCTCGACGACCACGCACCGCTGCACGCACCGCTGGAAATTCACCCGCATCGGCGGCCTCGACCAAGTCTCCCTCGAAACCGCGGACGACCTCCTCAACCTCAGGCACCTCGACCAGAAACTCTGGGTCGCGCTCAGTTGCCCGGTGCGGGGCCTCGAACTCGACGAAAAAACCCTCGCCCTCATCGACACCGACGGCGACGGCCGCATCCACGTGCCCGAGCTGCTCGCCGCCCTCGACTGGCTCCGCCCGCGCCTCGCCGACCCCGCCTCCATCCTCAAACCCGCCCCGGCGCTGCCCCTCGCCGCCATCAACGAAAAAAAACCCGAAGGCGCCGCCGCGCTCGCCGCCGCGAAACAAATCCTCTCCCTCCTCGGCAAACCCGCCGCCGCCGCCATCTCCGTCGAGGACACCTCCGACCCCGGAAAAATCTTTGCCCGCACCCGCTTCAACGGCGACGGCATCATCCCCGCCGACGCCGCCGGCGCCGACGAAGCCGGCACCGCCACCGCCGCCGGCAACACCGGCCCCGGCAACCCCGCCGCCGCCGGCGCCGCCGAACTCAAACAACTCATCGCCGACATCATCGACACCCAAGGCGCCGCGACCGACCTCAGCGGACGGCCCGGCATCGACCTTGCCCGGCTCGACCGCTTCTACGCCGACATCGCCGCGCACGCCGCCTGGGCCGGCACCACCGACCCCGCCATCCGCCCCCTCGGTGCCGGCACCGCCGCCGCGCACGCCGCGCTCAACACCGTCCGCGCAAAAATCGACGACTACTTCGCGCGCTGCCGCCTCGCCGCCTACGACCCCCGCGCCGCCGCCGTGCTCAACCGCACCGAAGCCGACTACGCCGCCCTCGCCGCGCAAGACCTGCTCCCCGCCACCGCCACCGCCACCGCCGCCACCGCCGCCGCCGCTGCCGCCACCGGCCCCGCCGCCGCTGGCTCCGCCACCGTCGCCGTCGGCTCCTCCGCCGCCGGCCCTGCCGCCGCCGTCGCCACCACCCCCGCCGCCGCCGGCCTCGCCGCCTTTCCCCTCGCGCACGCCGCCCCCGACCGCCCGCTCCCGCTCGCCGAAGGCGTGAACCCCGCCTGGGCCGCCGCCCTCCGCGAATTTCACGCCCTCGTCGTCACGCCCCTCCTCGGCACCGGCAGGACCGCGCTCGCCGCCGGCGAATGGGCCGCGCTCGCCGCCCGCTTCGCCCCCTGCGAAACCTGGCTCGCCGCCCGCGCCGGCGAATCCGTCGCCAGACTCGGCCCCGACCGCATCCGCCGGATAAACACCGAAAACCGCCGCGACGCACTCGCCGCCCTCATCGCCCGCGACCTCGCCGCCGGCCCCCAAGCGCCCGCCATCGCCGCCGTCGAACGCCTCGCCCGCTACCACCGCGACCTCGGCACGCTGCTCCGCAACTTTGTCAACTTCCACGACTTCTACGGCCCCTCCACCCGCGGCGTCTTCCAGGCCGGCACGCTCTACCTCGACGCCCGCGGTTGCGCCCTGTGCGTGCGCGTGGACGACCCCGCCGCCCACTCCGTGCCCGCCACGCTCAGCCACGTTTACATCGCCTACTGCGACCTCCGGCGCTCCGACGGCGCGACCATGAAAATCGCCGCCTGCCTCACCCAGGGCGACTCCGACTACCTCATCATCGGCCGCAACGGCCTCTTCTACGACACGCAAGGCCGCGACTGGGACGCCACCATCACCAAAATCGTGGAAAACCCCATCAGCGTCCGGCAGGCATTCTGGTCTCCCTACAAAAGATTCGTCCGCTTCATCGAGGAACATGTCGCGAAACACGCCGCCGCCGCCGATGCCGCCTCGGCCGGAAAACTCAACACCGCCACCGCCGCCGCCCTCTCCCGCGCCGGCCAGCCTCCCGCCGGCGCCGCCGCGCCGCCCGCCGCCGCCGCGGACGCGCCCCCGGGAAAAATCGACATCGGCACCGTGGCCGCGCTCGGCGTCGCCGTCGGCGCGATAGGCGGGGCGCTTGGTGCCATCGCCACCGGCCTCGCGCGCCTGGCGCCCTGGCAGCTCCCCCTCGTGCTGCTTGCCGTCATGCTGGCGATATCCCTCCCCTCGATGCTCATCGCATGGCTGAAACTCCGCCAGCGCACCCTCGGCCCGATACTCGACGCGACCGGCTGGGCCGTCAACGGACGCGTGAAAATCAACTTCCCGCTCGGCGCCGCGCTCACCGACCGCGCCCGGCTGCCCCCCGGCGCGAAACGCGTCCTCAAAGACCCGTTCGCGGACAAGGCCCCGGCGCGCCGCCGCCGCTGGCTCATCCTCATCCTGCTGTCCGCCCTCGCCGTGCTCGCCCTCCACCGGGACCACCACCGTCGCGGCCGCTATTTCTGGCAATCCCCCCCCGCCCCCGTGGAAGCCGCCGCCACCCCGCCCGTGGAAGGAAATGCGGCGAGTGAAAAATGAAAGGCGAAGGCTGAAAGCCCCTGCCGGAGGCCCAAAGTGGCGCCGCCCCGCCTTGCCCGTTCCCGCTCTCTTTCCTCTTTCTCTTTATCTTACTGACTGATGTTACGCGGCCAAAGGAATTCAGTGCTTCGCGAAGGCGCGCCAGCGCCGGATTGCGCGGCACGGACGGAAAGGGGAAGCGGCTTCCAGCCGCTTGGATGGCGAAAGCACCGGTCTTTTTGGAGTGCGGCGAGTTCTCGCCGCTTTTGACGGCGCGACTTGTCGCGCCGCCCCGGATGCCTCTGGCATTCACAAATCCTTCCACCCTTTCACCCTCCCGCACTCCTTCCATCCCGCCGGCGGGCACTCCACAGGGTTAGTCGGAAATCCGCCTGGCCGGCATGAGCCGAAAAACATGGCGCTGGGCATTGGGCATGTGGAGGATATGGCATGAAACCAAACCGGCTGAACAA
>JAITDF010000263.1 GCA_031282705.1 Opitutaceae bacterium
CATCCACGCCGGCGCGGCCATAATGGCGGCACCGCCATGCGCCACTTACTCTGCCTCCTCCTCGCCGCCGCCCCCGCCGCCACCCCCGCCGCCGCCTTGCCCGCGGCGGCGCAAACAGGGGAAACCACCATCGACATCACGCAACTCCCCCTCGGCGGCAAACCGCAAGGCTGGCGCGACGACGGCACGCCCCGCGTCAACCCCAACTGGGTGCGCGACAGCCTCGGCTTCCTCCGCGTCGTCAGCAAAGGCGAATCCGGCCTCCTCGTCCTCCCCGCCCGGTTCACCGATGCCACCCTCGCCGCCACATTCAAAAAAACCACCGACCCCGAAACCTTCTTCGGCATCGTCGCCCGATACCAGAACCCGGAAAACTACCACGCCGCCCGCTTCTCCTCCGACAACCGCCTCTCCATCATTCGCGTTGAAAACGGACGCGAAGAAACCCTCGCCTCCCTCGCCACCCTCGACCGCATCCGCGAAAACCGACTCTGGAGCCTCAGCCTCGGCGCCGCCGGCGACATCCTCACCGCCATCGTCCACGACGAACACGGCGCCGCGCAGGCCCGCCTCGACTGGCTCCTCGAAACCGGCTCCCCCGGCGCCGGCGCCATCGGCCTCAACTGCACCCCCTACGCCGCCACCAACCGCCTCACCCTCGCCACCGGCGCCCCCGTCATCATCGCGACGGCGCCGGAGCCACCCGCGCTCACCCCACCGCCGCCCGTCGTGCTCGCCCCCATCCCCCTCTCCCAAATCCAAAACCACAACACCCCTCCCGAAAAACTCGCCGCCAGCTACGACATCATCGTCGCCGGCGCCGGCACCGCGGGCTGGGCCGCCGCCATCCAGGCCGCGCGCCTCGGCGCCAAAGTCCTCCTCCTTGAAGAATCCGACTGGATTGGCGGACAAATGGCCGCCGCCGCCGTCACCTCCATGGACGAACAAGGCTGCTGGGACAAATTCCCCGTCCGCGAACGCGGCCTCTACAAGGAATTCCACGAATCCATCACCAACTACTATTGCACCCACGACAAAGACCCCTACCGCGCCTACTACTCCTGGCCCGTCCAGCGCGAAGGCGGCTACGAACCCAAAGTCGCCCGCGCCATCCTCTACGCCTTCATCGCCAACGAACGCGCCCAGGGCCGCACGCTCGACCTCGCCACCGGCGCCACCATCACCGCCGTCGCCAAAACCAACGACTGCATCACCGGCGTCACCATCACCCACGGCGTTGCCCAAACCAACAAAAACATCGCCTGCAAAGTCCTCATCGAAGCCACCGAATACGGCGACATCCTCCCGCTCGCCAAAGTCCCCTATCGTCTCGGCGCCGGCAAGTCCGGCAACCTCGACCCCGAATGCCCCGTCCAATCCCACACCTGGCTCGCCGTCATCCGCGAATACCCCGGCGGCCTCCCCGAACACCTCCGCATCCCCGCGCCGCCCCCCGGCTACGAACCCAAACGCTACCGGAAAACCCAGCTCCACGGCCGCCTCATCTGGGGTTCCCCCGGCAAAGACTACAAAGGCCCCCGCACCTACCGCGTCCTCCTCGCCTGGCGCGGCATGGCCGACATCGACTCCCCCTCCACCGGCCTCGCCACCGAAAACCGCCACACCCAGGCCGGACTCAACGGCGGTTATCAGGACTACCCCGTCAACGTCCGCTCCATCGAGGACTCCCATGCCCGCCGCGACGCCGAGCGCGACGGCATCTACCGCACCCTCTCCATCGTTTACTACCTCCAGCAACTCGGCCTCGACTGGGGCCTCGCCGAGGACGAAGGCTACGACACGCCCTGCAACCGGCGCATGATGGCCGCCCGCAACCTTCGCCCCGACCTCCTCCCCATCGCCCGGCGCCTCCCCTGCCACCCCTATGTCCGCGAAAGCCGCCGCGCCATCGGCCTCTACACCCTCAAGACCGCCGACATGGGCCGCTTCGAAAACGCCGCGCATTTCCAGAACTCCGTCGCGATGGGCGACTATTTCATGGACATCGACCACGGCAAAACCGCCGCCTTTGTCGAGAAAGACCTCGACCCCGAACGCCCCGCCCGCGAAGGCGGCCCCTTTCAAATCCCCTTCGAGGTCTTCATCCCCAGGACAACCGACGGCCTTGTCCTCGCGGAAAAAAACATCTCCCAATCCCGCATCGTCAACGGCGCCACCCGCCTCCAACCCGTCACGATGCTCAATGGCCAGGCCGCCGGCGCCATAGCCGCCCACGCTGTCCTCGGCAACCTCCAGCCCCGCGCCGTCAACCCCATCGCCGTCCAGGCCACCCTCCTCGCCGCCCGCGCCAATCTCATCCAACGCTGGCATGAAGACCTCCCCCACGGCTCCCCCCTCTGGCAGGCCGTCCAACTCCTCTCCCTCCACAACGTCATCGACACCCCGGCGCCCTTTGACAAACAACCGGGCCGCTCCATCGGCCACGGCAATCACTTCAACCCCGCCGCCCCCGCCGCCACCGGGTTCATCGCCCCCGCCCTTGCCCGCCTCGCCCGCCTCTCCAACAAAACCCCGCCGCAAATCCCCGCTGCAAAAACCCATGCCTGGGCCGATCTCGACCCCGCCCTCACCCATCTCGACCCCGGCTGGCGGCAAACCCCCGGCATCGACCCCGGCGCCGCCACCCCCGT
>JAITDF010000287.1 GCA_031282705.1 Opitutaceae bacterium
CGCTCGGGCTTGGTTTCCCCGCGGCCTCCATCGGGCCCGCGAAACAAAACCAGCCGTGACGATTCCTTCGCCGGTATTGGCCGGATCAGGTTCGACGGGTTTGATCTCAGCCCCCCGAAAGCGGGGGCACCCCGTGTCACAAGACGGGGAAAACCATCGCCGCCCGCGGCGCGGAGTCAAGCGCGGGGTTCCGCACGGCGCTTTTTTGCCGCCCGCATCTTTCGCGGAAACCCTCCCGTCAAACCCGGTCAACTTGCAACTGATGTTACGCAGCCAAAGGCATTCAGGGCTTCGCAAAGGCGCGGCAGCGCCGGGTTGCGTGGCACGGGCGACTCGCCCGTGTTTCGCGGTGTCACCTCCCGAAAACATGGGCGGGGACGCCCATGCCACGCAACCCGCACGCCGCGTAACATCAGTTCATAATTAACATGGTGCCCGGAGTGGGGATCGAACCCACACTCCTTTAAGGGGAACCGGATTTTGAGTCCGGCGCGTCTGCCAATTCCGCCATCCGGGCATGAATGCGAGGGGGGCGAGACTAGAAACCCGCGTCCCGGCATGTAAATCGCAAATTTCGCCCAAGATTCGCCCAGGGCGTGTCAACACCTCTTCCACGGGGAGGGGGGGGCGATTCAAGCATGCGGCGCGGCGGGTTTCGCAGGCGAAGCCCCATGCAGGCGAGGCCGCCGCTCCGGCGGACGTCCGTCCGCGCCTTCGCGTCCTCCCCGGAGGCCCGGCGCGCCCTCCGATGTTTCCCGAAAAAAATCCGCTTACCGGAAAAACCTCCGCGCCTCCTCGTCCGAAAACGTCACGCCCGTGCCGGCGGTTTTGATGATGACCACGATGCGCTGCTTCGCCGAGTGGCGGAACTCCAGCCGCCGCACCGCCGTGCCGATGCCGGTGACGGCCAGGCTGCCCAGCGCGCGCGCCAGCTCGCGGTCGCGCGGCACAAAATCCAGGCGCCAGTCGTTCCCGTCGCGCGCCGCGTGCAGATAAAAACGCTCCCGCAGTTTTTCCAGGTCGAACTGCATCACCGGCAGCAACGCCGCCGGCAGTCCCGCCGCCGCCCCGGCTTTGAGCTCGCGCGTCCGTCCCCTGGCGTCGCGCATCAGCAGGCCCGCGTCGTCCACCACGAGCAACTGCTCCTCGGGCTCCGTGTAATGCAGGCTCAGTCCGCGGCCCGGCAGCAGGCGCATCTCGCCTTGAAGCACGGCCGGCGTCTTGCGCATGGCAAACCAGCGTTCCTCGGTGAAGGTGGACCGCATCGCCCCCTGCGCCGCGAGCGCGGAAAACAACCAGCGCCACCCGCCGTCGTTGCGGCCCGGCTCGATGAGCGGCCCCGGCTCCGCGGGCGGCGCGGCGCGCAACGCCGGCACCGGGGCGACGGCAAACAGCAGGGCGGCGGACAGCAGAATGTTTTTCCGGGTCATGGGAAATCTTGGGAAGGTTTTTTAGTGAACTGATGTTGCGCGGAAGCCTCCGTTCCTCGTTCCTCGTCCATCGTTCTTCTTTCGTCAGGTGTGGGCCGGGGGAAAGAGGAAAGAGAAAAAAGAACGATGAACGATGGACGAGGAACGAGGAACGAAAACGGACGCCTTCGCGTAACATCAGTCATTAAACAGAAGGAAACGAAGGGAACGAAGATAAAAAAACGAGGAGGGTCTTGGTTGATGAAGGGGTTTTTGCTGGGAGTTTAAGTTTAAGGGTGCCTTGAAAAATCCGGTTTAACCGGCGGCCTTTTGCGAAGCCCCGGCAGGACACGGACGGATTGCGGGGCGCGGCCGGGGTGAGACTTCGTGGAACGGGCGGGGCTTTGGCCCGCCGCGGAGGGGGGCGTTCAGCTCACATATTTCTGGACGATGGGGATGCGGCGGCCGATGCCGAAGGCGAGGGGGGGGATTTTCAGGCCGGGGGCGGCGGTGGCGTCCGCCTCGATGCGGGCCGGATGCGGCCACGCGCCGGTCACCTCGTCCTCGCCGGTGCGTTTGTGCGTGGCAAACACGCGGCGCCGCAGCACGACGCCGTCCCTGCCGATGCGGATGAGGTTTTCCTTCCCGCCGGAATGTTTTCGGTTGCGTCCAGCCGCCGGGCGAGCCGTCGCCGACGGCATAGGCGCAGGTCCCGCCGGGCTTGAGGCCGCGCAACTCGACGGTGTGCAGGTGCACGACGGGGTCGTTGGCCACGTCGGGCGTGGAAAGGACGGTGATGCCGGACTCCACGCGCGCGGCGGCGGCGGGGTCGAATGCGGCGGCGGCGGGCGCGAATGCCGCGCAGCCGCGCGTCACGCTGGCGGCGGTGCGCCAGCGGATGGTTTGCGTGGTGGCCGGCTCGCCCGTCCAGGTGAGCATGACTTGGTCGGGAAACGGCGAGGCCGGATGCTCCGTGAGACGGTAAACGCGAAACAGGCGCCCGGCCTGTTTGCGTGCGTTGAGTCCGCGGATGAGCGTGGCGCCCAGAAAACGGGACGGGACCTTTTCGGCGCGCCGTCCGGAATCGGCGTGGATGGGGCCGTTTTCCGCGACCTTTGCCAGAACCAGCTTTTCCGGAGCAGGATGGCTCACGCGCGGCACGGGGCGGCCGGGGCCGTCCGCCGTGATGACAACCGAATAGACATCGGGCTCCGCCGAGAGCGACGGCACGCCGAGGCCGACACGCCCGGCCTCGAAGCGGCGCGACCAGGTTTCGTAACCGCCGCCGCCGATCATCCAGCCGCCGGTCTCGTCGCGCTTGAAGCCTCGCGACTCCAGCCAGAACGGATCGCCTTTTTTCACCGCCGGAATGACAACATGCACCCATGCCGGCGCGGACAACTCGAAGCGCACGAAACCCGTCCCGAGCGCATCCAGTTCGCCGGGCGAAAGCCGGGCCATGACCTCCCCGGGCGAAAGCCGGGCATACCGTTCCGCGCCGCATTCGGCGGTCAGGCGCGAGCGGATCGCGGCGACGGCTCCGTCGAAGCCGGCGGACGCGCGGGCGTCCGCCGCGAACATGCCGGACACAGGGAGCCCCGGCGGGGCTTCCGCATTTGTCAGCAGGCGGCGGGCGCGCTCACAGATTGATCTTCACGCCGAGGATCGCCGTCCATGAGCGGTATTCGTTTTTCTCGACATAGGCCGCGCTCTTTTCAACAAGCGCGCGCGGATTTTTCCCCAACAGGTTGTTCATCTGCGCAAACAGCCTGACATTCCGGGTGAGCGCGTATTCGGCGGTCATCTCCAACCGTGCGCCGGGCTTGTCGTAAACACCGAGGTTGATGGTCTCGGCGCCGTTTACATGGGTGACTTTGCCGATGCCCCGGCTTTTGAAATAGGCCACGGCCGCCGGGCTGGTGTAGGAATACTGCTCGTCGAGCACGAGTCCGTCGTCACGCAAGGCGAGGCGGGCGATGAATTTTTTGGATTCGTAATCAAGCGAGACGCGGATGAGGCGGCCGGCCTGTCCGGGCACGCGGTCGAGGCCGGTTTGCGCCTCGTTCACATTGAAGTTGAGCGCGGTGAAATTGGCCCCGAAGGAGAATCCCCGGCCGATGGGTTTCTGAAAATTGAACTCGACGCCATACACGCCGGCGGAGTCGCCGTTATTATATGAATTGACGGCAACGGATGTCGCGCCGATGCCCTGATATTCCGGGAACAGCGACATGTCGTTGTATATGGCGGTGCGCTCATACACCCAGTTGTCGATTTGTTTATAAAAGCCGGCGATGGAGGCCATGCCGCCGCCCTTGAAATAATATTCAATGCTCAGGTCCACGTTGGTGGACCGGGCCGGCTTGAGGTCCGCATTGCCCCGCATGACATCGACGCGGGTTGCGTCGTCCGAATTCTTTGTCGCGTAGGTGGAGGGGTTGATGTCCTCGAAGGACGGACGGGAGAGGGTGCGTCCCACGGAAAGCCTCGCGAGCATGTTGTCCGCAAGATTGCAGGTGAAATGGATGCTGGGATAAAAATCATCATAACGGTGCTTCGTGGTGACGGGGGTGATTTCCAGCGGGCCGGCCACGTCGGCATGATAACCGCTGTAACGTCCGTCGGTCTGCTCCCAGCGCACGCCGCCAAGCACGGAAAAAGGGCCGATCTTATAGGAGGCCTGCGCATACAAGGCCAGGATTTCCTCCCGCGCGCCGATGTCTTTCACCGTGCTGTCGCGCACCGTGTCGCCGGGGGGATTGGCGCCGTAAAGGACACTGTCTATGAATTCGCGCGGGGATTGGGGGTTCTGCGCGTGCAGGCTTGAATAAGCCGGAAACAGCCCGAGATTCGCATGGCCGTCGAGGAAGCCGTCCACGGTTGTGTAGGCAACCCCGTCCGGGGAATAGGCAAAGGTTCCCGCCGCCGTGTAGTCGCGGGCGTTGTCCTTGTTTTGGATGCGGTATTTGGCGCCCGCCTTGATGGTCGTGCGCTCGTTGAGCATTTTTTTGTAATTAATCGCGTAGGCGGTGATTTCGTCCGTGGCGGCGATGGTTTCGGCGCGGCGTCCGTCGGGCTTGAACTCGCCGTCCCCGCCGCCGGTCCGGTAAATCGCGGGGTCGTTGAAGTCGGGCGCGACCGTGGAGGCGCCGGACGCGCCCAGGCCGTAGTGGGCGTCGCCGGGGGCGATGAGCGCGATGTCCGGGGCATGGGCGTCGCGGTAGTTTACGCGCATCTGGATGTTGTCGGTGAGGAAATTATACATGTCGGCCTGGAGGTTTCGTTTCGAGCGGCCGTGGCTTGCGGAATAATCAAGCGTGGAGCCGGCCCAGCGGTGCGCGCCTTCGAGCTGGAGGCGGAGGTTTTTTTCCGTCTCGTCCTGGTCCATGATGCGGCGCTGGATGCGTTGTTCGTTGGCAAAATAAAAGGTGCCGTCGGTGTCGTCGTGAAAGACGTAGTCCTTCTTTGTTGACTTCTGGCCCTCCGGCTCGTCGTCCGCCGAGCAATCAAAGCGCCAGAGGTTGCGGAGCTGGGGGCGCCGCTCCTTGAACTGTGTGTGGAAGGCGCGGAGGCTGAGGCGCCAGTCGGGGCGGGCCTGCCAGTCGAGGTTGAGATTCATGCCCGTGGTCCGGTTTTTCTGGCGGGTGCGGCGGTAGTCAACGCGTCCCGGCGAGAAATAGCGCCCGGCGTTGTCGCCTTCCTCGATGGTGGGCAGACCGGTGTCGTTGGTCGCGAGTTGCAGGCTGCCGAGATAGTCGTCCGGGCTCACCCGCACTTCGTCGCGGAGGCGGTCGCTTGCGGAGTGGCTGACGGAGGCGAAGATGCCGAGGTTTTTGGCGAGGCGGTCGCTGTAGCTGACCGAGGCGCGCCACTGGTCGCCGCCGCCGTAGTCGTCGAAGCCGCAGGTCGCGCGCGCGGCGACGAGGCGACGCTTGAGGTCGAGGCCGGACTTGGTGCCGACGTTGACGATGCCGCCGATGGAGTCGGCTTCGCGCTCGGGCGTCGGGGCCTTCACCACCTCGATGGCGCCGATGAGCTCGGCGGGGATGTTGTCGATGGAGACGGCGCGGGTTTCGCCTTGGTTGGAGGGGAGGCGGTCGCCGTCAACCTGGAGGGAGTTGAAGCCGCCGCCGAGGCCGCGGATGGAGATGCCGTCGCCGCCGCTCTGGCCGGCGCCGGAGGTGTAAACGCCGGGGAGGCGTTCGACGACCGAGCCGATGTTGGAGTCAACGAACTGGCCAAGGCGGTCGGTCGAGAGGTAGTCGCCGATGGTTTCGGCGTGGCGTTTTTGTTCGATGGAGCGGTTGCGTTCGTCGGTGAGGGCGTTGACGACGAAGGGGGCCATCGTGACCACTTCGTCGTTGGCGGGCGGAGGCGCGGCGGTTTGCGCCGGCAGCGGGGAGGCGAGGGTTGCGGGAAGCAGCAGGAGCAGGGCGAGGGTCTGGTGGTGCATGGCTTGGATCATGGGACGGGTTGGGTTGGGTGGGAGGGAGGGAGGGCAGCCGTCGGGGCGGGTTCCTT
>JAITDF010000359.1 GCA_031282705.1 Opitutaceae bacterium
TCCATTTTCCATTTTCCATTCCCGCATCCCCCGCATCCCCCGCCGCGCCCGCCGCCAAGCCCGCCGTCACCGCCAGCGCCCCGGTGAAAAACTTCCGCCTCCCCGCCTTCAACGAACAGGGCCACCGCACCAGCCTCCTCACCGGCGGCGAAGGCCGCTACATCAGCCCCGACCAAATCGACGTCACCAACCTCGACTTCGTGATTTATCCCGGCGACGGCACCATCCGCGTCGAAACCCGGCTCACCGCGCCCGCCGCCAGCTTTTTCCTGAAAAACACCGCCGCCCCCCGCGCCAGCGGCAAGGGAAGCGTCCGCCTCGTGCACGAAAACGAAATCGACGCCTCCGGCGAGGACTGGGCTTACGACCACGGCCGGAAAAAGCTCTGGATAAACAAAAACGTCCGCCTAGTCTTCCCGGCCCCATTGCAGGACATTTTGAAATGAACCACGCCAACACCACCGCCCTGGCGCGCCTCGCGCCCCTGCTCGCGTTCCTTTTTGCCATCCTCCCGCCCGCGCTCCCCGCGCAAACCCCGCCGCCCGCCGCCGCCCCCGCGCCCGCCGAGGAAACCGTCATCACCAGCGACACCCTCGAAATGTGGACGACCCCCGAGGGCATCACCCACGCCATCCTCACCGGCAACGTGAAAGCCGCCGCCACCAACATGCGCCTCGCCTGCGACCGCCTCGAACTCACCGCCACCAACATCGGCGACAAAACCGCCGCCATCGGCAACCTTGAAAAACTCCAGCGCCTCCTCGCCACCGGCGCCGTCAACATCGTTCAGGGCGAGCGCGAAGCCACCTGCGGACGCGCCGAACTGCTTCCGCGCGAGGACAAGGTCATCCTCACCGAAAACCCCGTCGTCATCGACCACGCCAACGGCTCCCGCGCCGCCGGCGACCCCGTCATCCTCCGCCGCGGCGAGCGCCGCGTCGAAGGCAAAAACATCAGCATCACCTTCCCCCCGCTCCGCGACCTCGGTTTCGACAAAAACCAGCCGGCGCCGGCTGCGCCGGCAAGTGAGCAGGCAGCCAGGTAACAAGTGGCAGGCAGCCAAGTAACAAGTGGCAATTGACAAGTAACAAGAAAACACCCGCCGCGCCCGCCGGCACCGCAACCTCATGAGCGACACGCCCCCCATCACCGCCACGCCCGCACCCGCGTCCGCCGCCGCAGCAGCCGGCGACGCCATTCCGCCTTCCGCCGCCGCCGCCGCCACAGTCGCCGCCGCCGCACCCGCCGCCGCCAATCCCCCTTCCGCCGAAATCCGCACCGAATCCCTCGTCAAAACCTACGGACGCCGCAACGTCGTCGATGGCGTGGACATCCACATCCACGCCGGCGAAGTCGTCGGCCTCCTCGGCCCCAACGGCGCCGGCAAGACCACCACCTTCTACATGATCGTCGGCCTCGTGCCCGCCACCGGCGGCCGCGTCCTGCTCGACGGCCGCGACGCCACCCGCCTGCGCATGCACGAGCGCGCCCGCCACGGCGTCGGCTACCTCCCGCAGGAACCCTCCATCTTCCGCAAACTCACCGTCGCCGACAACATCCTCGCCATCGTCGAGACCCTCGGCATCCCGCGCCGCGAACGCGCCGCCCGCGTGCGCCATCACCTTGAGGAACTCAACCTCATGCACGTCGCCCGGCAGCGCGCCTACACACTCTCCGGCGGCGAACGCCGCCGCCTCGAAATCGCCCGCGCCCTCGTCACCCGCCCCAAATTCCTCCTCATGGACGAACCCTTCGCCGGCGTCGATCCCATCTCCGTCGCCGAAGTGCAGAAGATGATCCTCGCCCTCAAGCAGCGCGGCATCGGCATCCTCATCACCGACCACCAGGTCCGCGAGACCCTGCGCATCGTTGACCGCGCCTACATCATCCACAAAGGCAAAGTCCTCACCGCCGGCACCAGCGCCCGCCTCATCAACGACCCGCAAGCCCGCAAATTCTACCTCGGCGAAGACTTCAACCTGTAAGTTTAAGTGTAAGTTTTATACAATGAGCGCGATGACACAAACGGGGGATTCTTTTGAAAAACTGGATGTCTGGCAACGCGCCCAAGCCCTCAATTATATTGCGCCCGCCGCCGCCGGCCGGCTCATTGACGAATTAAAAGAAATCTCGCGCATGCTCCACGGCCTCCACAAAAAGCCATCCCCGCCTCCCGCCCCTTAAACTTGAACTTCCACTTCCACTTAAACTCAAACTCCCATGCCCAAGACACTCCAAGGCATCACCGTCGCGCACTTTTTTGAAACCTACCGCGCCAAGCTCAAACTTGAGCTTGTCACCGGCGCCGACGGCCTCCACCGCATCATCCGCGAAGGCAGCATCAACCGCCCCTCGCTCGCGCTCACCGGCTTCTTCAAATACTTCGCGCAACGCCGCATCCAGGTGCTCGGCGCCGCCGAGATGACCTTCCTCAAAACCCTCTCCGACAAACGCCAGCGCGAAATCATCACCGGCATGGTCGACCGCCAGATCCCCTGCCTGGTCCTCACCCGCAACTTCATCCCCACCCCCGCCATGCTCGACGTGGCCAAAAAACGGCGCCTCGCGATCTTCCGCACCCCGAAAATCACGATGCACTTCATCAACCTCGCCACGCTCTACATCGACAACGAGTTCGCCCCCTCCATCTCCGAGCACGCCACCACCCTCGACATCCGCGGCATCGGCGTGATGCTCCGCGGCGGCTCCGGCGTCGGCAAAAGCGAATGCGCCCTCGCCCTCATCGAACGCGGCCACTCCCTCGTCGCCGACGACCTCACCGTCATCAAGCTCCTCGACGAACGCGAACTCGTCGCCTCCTCCCGCGCGCTGAACCGCGGCTACATGGAATGCCGCGGCATCGGCATCATCAACGTCACCGAGATGTTCGGCATCCGCTGCATCCGCGTCGAGAAACGCATCGACATGGTCATCTCCATGTATGAATGGACGCCCGACGTCGTCGAGGAACGCGTCGGCCTTGAGGAAATTTTTTATGACATCCTCGGCATCAAGGTCCCGCACGTCATCCTCTACGTGCGCCCCGGCCGCGACATGGCGCGCCTCGTCGAGGTCGCCGCGCTCACGCAAGCCCTGAAAAAAATCGGCCACGACCCCGCGAAGGAATTCGACGAACGGCTCATCGCCTTCATGAGCGAGCAGGCCGCCGCGCCCGATCGCACCATCCGCCTGAGCCCCCCCCGCCCGCCGCTCGACCCGCCCGAATCCACCGGCCTGGCCGCCGGCAACGAGGAGGAATTCCGCGGCGAATGACACCGGCGG
>JAITDF010000477.1 GCA_031282705.1 Opitutaceae bacterium
TGGTGGATTTGCGTGACGACATGCTCGACCGCCACCGCGCCTTGCAGGCGCGCCTCCAGGTCGAGGCCCGCGCAGGGGATGTCGGATTCGTTCCAGTTCAGGTTGAAAAAACCCGCGTCCTCGGGCACGCGCACGCGCTCGCCGCGCAGCCAGTCGATCACGGCGGTCTTGTGGCCGACGAGCACGTCGGGCCGGTGTTTTTTGAACCAGCGCAGGAAATCCGCCTTCTCGATCACCGGCCGCTCCAGCTCGGGGATGGGTTCCAACTCCGGCATGCCGCGCTGGAACGCCGCGAACGCGCCCGACCATTTGTAGGCGAGCCGGATGTCCTTGTAGCGTTCGATGAAAAAGCCGATGCGCCGGCAGCCGAGCCCCGCGAGCCGCGTGAGCGCCATCTGGACGGTGCGGTGGTGGTCGATGCCCGAGGTGTGCAGCACCGGGTCGGAGATGGGATGGTCGATCTGCACCGCCGCGAAAGGCGACCAGTCGAAACGCGAGAAATCGGCGCGCGCCTGCGCGTTGATGAAGATCAGCCCCGTGATGCCGCGGCTGCGCAGCACGCGGTTGAGCACGGCGTGGCGGTTGTCCACCGGCGTGTGCTTGAACACGCCGAGCTTGAAGCCCAGCTCCGCCGCGCGCGCCTTCGCGCCCTCGATGGACTCCTTGTGAAACGGAATCCACCCCGACTGCCCCGGCGAGGCGATGTGGATGAGCGCGAGGTTGCCGAGGTAACTGTGCTGCGCCGAGCGCCGCAGGCTCGACATGATGGCGCCGACCAGCGGCGGGCGGGTGTAGCCAAGCTCCGCGGCGGCCCGCCCGACGAGCGCGCGCGTCTCCTCGTTGACCAGGCCCGACCCGCGCAGCGCCCGCGACACCGTGGCGACCGACAGGCCGGTGTGCAGGGCGATGTTTTTCAACGACGGGGGCATGGTATCGGCGGCGACGCTGGCGGCTTTTCGCGCGCCAGTCAAACCCCCGTCCGCGCGCGGCGGGCGGTGATTTTTGCAACCGTTGCAAAAACGCCGGGGCAGGGGCATGATTCAAAGTGCCGCCCCGCCTCCCCCGCCTCCCCCGCCTCCCCTGCCTCCCTGCCCCTGCCGCCCGCCGCCGGAATGCCGGAATCTTTCCTCTTTCTCTTTATCTTTCCTCTTTATCTTGCTTCTTTCGTCAGATGTGGGCCGGGAGAAAGAGGAAAGAGGAAAGAGGAAGAGAAAGAGAACGGACGCTTCCGCGTAACATCAGTTACTCGTTTTCGTTTCCTCCATCCCGTCCCCTTCCCCTGGCTCTTCCCCTGGCGGGACGGCCTTCGTGCCGTCCGTCCTGCGGCGGTTTTGGCGAAGCAGCGGCGACGGCGTGCCAGAAGCGGCATTCGTCGGAGAACTCGCGGACGGCGCGGGACTCGCGGGCGATTTCGCGGCGCAGGGCGTCGTGGCGGTGCTCCCAGCCGGTGGCGGCGAGGGCGGCCAGTATCTCCGCGCGGTCGGGCAGGTGCATGAAGGTGCGGCCATTCTGGTCCTCGAAATAGCGGTCGCCGTATTCGAGGAGGCGCGGGTCCTGCGTGCCGCTGGCCCAGCGTTCGGCCTCGGGCAGCCAGAGGGCGCGCTCAAAGACGGTGGCGTCGCGGTCGTGCGTGGTGATGAGCAGCGGCGCGCCGGGGCGGCAGAGCGCGCGGAGGTGGGCGAGCGCGGCGCGGCGGTTTTCGCGTCCGGGGATTTGCATGAGGCCGTTGAACATGAAGAGCGCGCCGTCAAACGCACCGGCGTCCGGGGCGAAGGCGGGGTGCCCGGCGAGGCGGGTGGCGTCGGCGTGGTGGATGGTGATGCCGGTGGCGCCGCGGCGGGCGGCGAGGTCGCGGGCCTGCCCGACGAGTTCCCCGGCGAAATCGAACGCGGTGATGCGGCGGTAGCCGAGTTTCCAGAGGCCGAGCGTGACGCGGCCCGCGCCGCAGCCGGCTTCGAGGAGGCGCGCATTTTTGTCGGGGAAGATCCGTTCGATGCAAATGCGTTCGGACTCCCAAAGGCCGAGTTTGTGCGCGGCGCGGGTGTAGTGGACGACGGCGACGGGGTCGTTGAAGTCGGCGCGGACGGTGTCCGCGGTGATTTTTCGCGGGGCGGCGGTGGTCTGCCGGGGTGTCATGCGGGCAGGGAAATCAAGGGCGGGCCGGCGGGGGGGGGGGCGCTTTTGCGGGCCTTCGGCCCGAAGCAGGTTTGCTTCCGGGCGAGGCGACAATCCGCCGACCTGCGTGCCGCAGCGGAACTGCGGCGGAGCCGCGCGGCGCCAGTTATTTATGCGGGTAAACCGGGAAGTCATCCGGTTTTCCGTAGAGATAGACGAGCGGGCCGAATTGTTTGAATTTTTTCCACTTGTCCACGTCGTAATCATAGACGACGGGTTTCCGGCAGCCCAAAAAATACCAGATGATGGAGATGAGCGCGAGCACGCCGATGACGGCGAAGACCAGGATTACGGCCAGAAATGGTGACATAGCAGGGGATTTTCCATTGGAGAACCGGCGGAAAGTCAAGCCGCAAACGCGGCGCGGCCGGAAAGCGGGTGTAATTGCGAAAGGTAGCAGGAGTTAACAAACCAGGGGGAAGAGTTTATCGA
>JAITDF010000554.1 GCA_031282705.1 Opitutaceae bacterium
GACGTACCGCGGACTTCCAAGTCTGCTCCGAAGCTCATGCCTGATTGCGGGTTCGCGGCCAGGCGTGAGTTTTAAGCAGGTTTGGAAACCTGCGGTACGACGGAACCGCGTAACATCAGATTTTAATTCTTTTCCGGTCTGCCGCTGTTTTCGATGAGACGGCCTGCCGGCGCCGCCGCCCCGCTCCCGTTTTTTCTATTTGCGCGACTTCAATCATAAATCCACGCTCCCCGCCCTGCGCTCCCTGCGCTCCCGATTCCGCACCCTGTTTTCCGCATCACCAACGCCGACACCCATGCCAGCGCCAGCCGCCAGCCGACCCACCGGAAAAAACGTCCAGCTCATGGCCACGTGCCTGTGCGACGCCGTCTTCGACGACACCGCCATCGCCACCGTCGAGGTGCTCGAACATCTCGGCTGCCGCGTCGCCTTCCCCGAGGCCCAGACCTGCTGCGGCCAGCCCGCCTTCAACACCGGCGACTGGCCCGCCGCGCGCAAAGTCATGCGCCACGTGCTCCGCGTGTTCGGCGATGGTTCCGCCGCCGGTGCCGGCAGCACCGCCGCCGGCACTGACGCCGCCGCCCCCCCCGTCATCGTGCCCTCCGCCTCGTGCGCCGCGATGCTCTTCCACGGCGCGCTCCTCGCCTTTGAAAACGAGCCGGAACTCCCCGCCGTCCGCCGCCTCGCCGGGCGCGCCTGGGAACTCGCCGACTACATCGTCAACGCCCTCGGCGTCACCGCGTGGCCCGGCCGCTTCGACGCAAAAATCGCCTTTCACCGCTCCTGCCACGCGCGCGGCGCCGCCACCGGCGCCGCCGCGCTCACGCTCCTCAATTCCATCGAGGGGCTCACCGTCGTCCCCTTTGGCGAGCCCGAGCAATGCTGCGGTTTCGGCGGCACGTTTTCCGTGACCTTCCCCCACATCTCGAAAGCCATGGGCAACCTGAAGCTCGACCACATCCTCGCCGCCGGGCCCGACCTCATCGTTTCCATCGACCAAAGCTGCCTCATGAGCCTCGCCGGCCTCGCCGCGAAAGGCGGCCGCCCCGTCAAAACCATGCACCTCGCCCAAGTCCTGCGCGACGCGCTGCGCGCGTCGGAAGTGACAAGTGCCAGGTAGCAGGAAACAAGTAACAAAACCACCACCGGCGCGGTGGCGCGCCCCCCATTCCGCATTCCGCAATCCGCATTTCCCATTCCCCCCGTGAAACACCAGCAAATCGACCAGTTCGCCGCCCGGCTCGCCGCCGGCAAACCCGCCACCCGCGCCGCGGTTTACGACGGCTCGAAGTCCGGCTACGACGCCCGCCTCCGCGCCCTCGACGCCGCTTACACCGCGCCCGACGCGCTCCGCCGCCTCGCCGGCGGCATCAAGCAGCACACCGTCGAAAACCTCGACACCTACCTCCCCCAAGCCGCCGGCCGCCTCGCCGCCAACGGCGCGCAAATCCACTGGGCCCTCGACGCCGCCGAGGCCCGCGCCCACGTCCTGCGCATCATGCGCGAGAACAACGCCACCAAAATCGTGAAGGCGAAAACCATGGTCAGCGAGGAAATCGGCCTCGCCCCCTTCCTCGAAAAAGAAGGCCTCGAATGCCTCGAAACCGACCTCGGCGAATTCATCATCCAGATCGACCGCGACCACCCCTCGCACATCGTCAAACCCATCATCCACAAAAACCGTCGCGAAATCGCCGCCTCCTTTGAGAAAAACGGCCTCGGCGCCTACGACGACGACCCCGCCACCATCACCCTCCGCGCCCGCCGCCACCTCCGCCACAAATACCTCGCCGCCGACATCGGGCTCACCGGCGCCAACTTCGTCTCCGCCGAAAGCGGCCGCATCGTCCTCGTCACCAACGAAGGCAACTCCCGCTTCTGCCTCGCCGCCACGAAAATCCACATCGCCCTCGTCGGCATCGAAAAAATCCTCCCCCGCGACCGCGACCTCGCCGTTTTCCTGAACCTCCTCGCCCGCTCCGCCACCGGCCAGCAGCTCACCTCCTACACCGAGTTCATCCGCGGCCCGAAATCCCCCGGCCAGCCCGACGGCCCCGCGCAGATGCACGTCATCTTCGTGGACAACGGCCGCAGCGAAGTCCTCGCCGGCGACTGCCGTGCGATCCTCCGCTGCATCCGCTGCGCCGCCTGCCTCAACGTCTGCCCCATCTACCGCCAGGCCAGCGGCCACGCCTACCGCGCCGTGTATCCCGGCCCCGTCGGCTCCGTCCTCACCCCGCTCCTCGCCGGCAAACGCTTTTCCGAACTCGCCGACCTCCCCAAGGCCTCCACCCTCTGCGCCGCGTGCAACGAAGTCTGCCCCGTCAACATCCCCATCCCCGACCTCCTCCTCCGCCTCCGCGACCGCGGCAAACGGGAAAAAAGCGAAGCCGCCCTCGCCGCCTCGCCCCCGATGGGCGGCTTCGCGATTCTGGCCTCCAGCCCCCACCTCTGGAAAACCGCCATGAAAGCCGGCGCGATGGCCCCGCTCGTCCCGACTTTCCTGATGCCCGCCGCCGGCAAAACCTGGGTCCGCACCCGCGGCCTCCCCCAATGGCGCGGCGGCAAATTCCGCAAGTGGATGAAAAACCACCAAAAACATTAAACCGAAGGCGACAAAGAGGACGAAGAACAACAGAGGCGCGCCCGCCATTGTATATATCAACCTGTTTTTAGTAACTGATGTCACGCGAAGGCCAGTTTTTGGTAGGGCGGTCTCGCCGAGACCGCCGCGAGCACCACGAGGCAAACGAC
>JAITDF010000604.1 GCA_031282705.1 Opitutaceae bacterium
AGATATCCGGGAGGAAAGTGGCTGCCCGTGCTGCCTGAAGAGGCGCAATTGCTGCTCAACGGGTAGAAAAAGGCTCGCACGGGCACCCCCAGCCAGCCCCTGGCAAGCCGCCGCCCAAGCGGCACTCTCCCCTCACACCCATTTTCCTTTTTAGGTTCAACCCAGAGCCAATGTTTTTTTCCAGTTTCAGCGCTTCGTCATACCAGAGTTGGTCCGTCCGGTTCGCGAGGTAGCGTCTCGCGTTGCGCGCCACCGCCAGTTCATCGGGCACGCTGGCTGCTTCCTCCATGCTTTCGAGTTCTTTCAGCACCTGCTTCCAGCGGCCTTTCTTCAGCCGGCTTTGCTGTCGTTTCAGCCAGCCCTTGTCCCTGGCTTTGTGCCGTTGCGCCACTGCCGACAGATATTCGCCCAGGTGATTTCTCCGAATGCCGTCAGCACTCGCATTTTTTTACTGTGCTCGCGCATCCGCGCGTGTGTCCGCGCCTTCTCGTGCTCCTGCTCCTCCCGCTTTTCCAGCCATGCTTCGACCAGCTCCCGGCCCGCCGCGTCAAACTGCCCCACCAGCCCGGCTTCCGCTTTCGCAAGCAGTTCGTGCTCCCTCTCCTCGTTCTCGCATATGCGCTTCATCTCCTTGAGCCGTCTCAGCAGTTCCGGACGGCTTTCCAGCCATTGCTTCGTGTTCTCATCGAGCTATCCAGCCTTTCCATTGGTTTTTGGTTCATCCCCCTCCCTTACCATTTTATTCCTTCTGCTACCAATCGCAATTACACCCTATAAGAATACATGCCTTGCAATCCAAGGTTGCGCGGCACCTGTCGTTTTGATCATATCAGTGCCCGATCAGACATGGCCAACCTCCCCCAACGTTGCACGATCAAGGATGTCGCCGCCAAAGCAGGTGTGGCAGTGTCCACTGTGTCGTATGCACTGCGCAACCACCCAAGTATTCCCCCGGCGACGTGCCGGCGCATTCAGGATGTCGCCAAGCGCATGGGGTATCGCCCCGATCCGCAAATCTCGGCGTTAATGGCGCATATCGGACGGGGGCGTCCGGTGTCGTCCTCCGGGCTGGTGGCCCTGATATGGGTGCACGAGACGCGGGCGACGACGCGCAACGAGTATTTTTTCCGGCAGGTGCTGGCGGGCGCAACCGAGAGGGCCGCGTTACGCGGCTACCGGGTGGAGGAATTCTGGCCGAACGAAGACAGGCTGAGTGGACAGCGACTGTCGGCGATTTTGTCCGCACGCGGGATTCGCAGTGTTTTGCTGGCACCGAGCATCGTCGGGGTGAACGTGGATTACACGCTGGGCTGGCAGGAACTGGCTTGCGTGGTGCTCGGATACGCACGCTGGGCGGTGGAGCTGGATCGCGTCGCGCATGATCATTTTCACGGATTTTGCGAGTGTCTGCAGCAGATGAAACTGGCAGGGGGGCGTCGGCCGGCCACCGTGATTGCGCATGAGATAAATCTGCGCACCGACCACGCACTGGAAGCGGCGTTTATCACACATCATCCTGATGAACGGCGGGCCAGGGAATTTGTCCACGCGGTGGATGTGCCCTCGGCGCCCAAATTTGAGTCATGGTTTCGACGAATGAAGCCGGATGGTTTGTTGCTGTTAAACCGCTCCATGTGGAACCGGATTGACTCGCCCGGCACACGGGCGCTGCTGCGAGCGGGCCGGGTATGGACCGCAGCGTGGCAGCCGGGCGATCCGCTCCATTTGCCGGGTGTGTTGCAGCGCTACGACCTGGCCGCCCGCACGGCCGCGGAGATGGCCATCAGCCTTGAGCAGAGCCGGAGTTACGGCGTGCCAAGGCATCCGCAATGGGTGCAAATCCGCGGAGATTGGCATGATCACGACACCGTGGAGGAGCAGGGCAATGCATAATGCCGGCTGAACGGTTTCAGTGGATCACTGTTTTTCCTGCCGGCCAATCCATCATTCCATTGTCGGCGCGCTTCAGTAAATCACTCCGGGGCGCGCCACATCATCCAAATCATGCCCTCACCCAGAGTTTCCGTCCGCAGTTGGATTCTTCTTTCCCTGTTGTTCATGGTCGGGCTGCTCAACTATCTTGACCGGCAGACGCTCTCGATCCTCAAAGGCACGCTGCGCGAGGCGCTCGGCATGACCGACACGCATTATTCATGGCTTATCGGCGCGTTCATGGCGCCCTATATTGTTTTTTATATTGTAAGCGGGCGGCTCGTTGACCGGTTTGGCACGCGGCGCAGCCTGGCTGTGTTTGTGGGCGTGTGGTCGCTGGCCAATGTGTTTTGCGGGCTTGGCCGCACCATCGGCCAGCTCGCGGCGGGACGCATGCTGCTGGGCGCGGCGGAGCCCGGCGCGTTCCCGGCCATCCAGCGCGTGATGATGACATGGTTTCCGGTGGAAAAGCGCGCCTTTGCCTGGAGCCTGTTGAGCCCCTGCACGACACTGGGGGCGATCATCGCGCCGCCGCTGATCGCGTGGCTGGCGGGGCATTGGAGCTGGCGCGGGGCGTTTGTCATCCCCGGCACGATCGGGCTTTTCGTCGCGGCGCTGTGGTGGCTGGCGGACAAAAACCCGCCGGATTTTTCCTCCCCGGCGGCCCGGACGGAACCGGAAAGCCCGCCGCCGATGCGGGAGATTTTGCGCGACCGGCGCGTGTGGCTGTTGCTCGCGGTGCGGGCGATCACCGATCCCGTGTGGTATTTCCTTTTGTTCTGGCTGCCCGGCTATTTGCAGGAGCGCATGGGGCTGACATTGCAGGAATTGGGCTGGGTGGCGTGGATCCCCTCGTTTGTGGCGTCGGCGGCGGTGATGATCTCGGGGCGCGCCGCGGACTTTTTTGTGGGACGCGGGCGGCATCCGGTGAGGGTGCGCCTGACGATGTTCATGATCGCGGCCTGCTTCGCGCCGGCGGGCGTGCTGACAACGTTTGCGCCTTCGTTATTCTGGGTGCTGGTGGTGTTTTCCATCATGTCGATTGTGTGCCAGATTTGGTTTTTCGGGCAAAGTTTGCTGGTCGCCGATGTTTTTCCAAAAACCTCGGCGGCGACGATGGCGGGATTGCTCGGGGCGGTGGGGGCGACCGGGGGGTTGATATTAAACGTGATGGTGGGTCCCGTGGTCGAGCGGTTCGGTTATCTGGCCGTGTTCTCGGTGCTGGCGGTGCTGCATCCGCTGGCGGCGGTGCTGCTGTTCCGCAATATAAAACAACTGGACAACGCGCCGCGATCACCGGCACCCGAATGATTATTTTTCGCGCGCCAGCAACGCCACGCCGCCCGTCCACTCGCGGGTTTCGGTCAATGTGAATGCCTCCGCCCCAAGCGCGATGGCCGGGTGTTCGGAAAACTCACGCGCCAGCCGCCACGCGCCGGGCGTCGGGAGCGGGTGGCGGACCGGCCCGCCGGCGCCGGCGAAGCGGTGCCAGACAACGAGCAGGTTTTGCGCGGCGGCGTCGCACGCGGTGGCAATCTGCCAGCCTTGCGGATGCTGCCACGAAGCCGTGCATTCGCGGCGCGTGCGCCAGCGGCCGTCGCGGATGAGCGGCGCCGCCGCGTGGTAGGCGGCGAGCGCCTCGCGGACAAATCCCCAGCGGCCGTCGTCGAGCCGCGGCGCGTCACCGGACAGGCACATGCGGCCGAGAAACGTGGCAGCAAGCGACCAGGCGAGGCGTTGGCGCGAGTCGCCGGCGCGCAGCACGGCCCAGATTTGCGACTGCGCCGGCGGGATGAGGCGGTGGAGATTGGCGGCGATGATGGGGATGTCGGGCGTCTCGTGGGCGTCGGAGGACGAGCCGAGCGCCGAAAGCGCGAGCCAGGAGGGTTCGAGGCGGTGGCCGCCGGAGGCGCAGGTCTCGATGACAATGCCCGGAATTTCCGCGCGGATTTTTTGGAAAAAACGCCGCACGCCGTCGAGGTGCCGGCGAAGATTCTCGCCCGGCGATTCCGGCCCGTCCACGCCGGGACCGAGTGTGTCGTTGTGGTCAACTTTCAGGTAGCCGAAGCCATTGTCGCGCAGCAACGCGATGACGCGCTCCGCCAGAAAATCATGCACCCACGGGTCGCGGAAATCCCAGAAGCGGCGGTTGCCGGCCTGAAGCGGCGCGCCGTCGCGGTGGAGCTGGTGCGCCGTCTCACGCCATGCGCACGAGCCGGGGTTGACCGCCTCGAACTCAAACCAGATGCCGGGCACAAACCCGCGCGCCCGGATGGCGCCGGCAGTGGCGCGGAGCCCGTCCGGGAACGCGCTCCGGTTCACCAGCCAGTCGCCGTTTTGCTGGAAGCCGCGGGAGGGGCGCTCGGCCCAGCCGTCGTCGATGACGAGGTAGCGCACGGCGCCGCCGGTTTGCGCCGCGAGCGTGGCGGCGAGCGCGGTGAGGTTTTGGTGCGTCGGCGCGCCCCAACTGGAGCACCATTCGTTGAAAATGACCGGCAGCGCGCACTCGTCCGGCGGCTGCGCGCCGGACGCGGCGGACGTGGCGGGCGCGACGAGCGCGACGGGTGGAGCGGACGCGGCGGACGCGGCGCGTTGCAGCGCGGTCAGCCGGTCGCACGCATCGTCCAGCGTGCCGGCGACGACGGCGAGCGACGCGGCGGGCAGCTCCAGTGTTTCGCCGGGCCGCAGCGTCGCGGACCACTCGCCGGAAAACCGGTCGGCCAGCCCGCCCGCGAGCATGAGTTGGTCGGCGCGGCGCAACAGTTCCATCTGCCACGAACCGGGCGCGTCGAGCTGTGCCGCCCAGACGACGCCGACGGCGGCATCCTCCACGGCGGCGAACGGAAACCAGCCGTTCACCGGCATGGAACCCGCCTGGCCGAAACGCTCGACGCGCACGCCGTGCCCCGTCCATGAGCGTTCGAGATGAAGCTCCTCGACGGCGCGTTTCTCGTGCCGCGCCTCGGCGCTCCAAGCGGAACGAAAGCGGTGCAGGTGCAGGCGCCCGGGCGCGTCGTCCGGCGCGAACGGCGTGATGCCGCCGAGGCAGAACGAGGTCGCGAGGTCGAGCGTGACGGGTGCGGAGCCGGCGTTGCGGAGGGTCACGCGGACGCGGAACGCGAGGTCGCCGTCGCGATGCGAGAGGTCGTGCTCGCAGACGAGGCCGTCCGGCGCGGCCAGCGTGGTGCGGAGCGTGGTGAGGCGCCGCGCGCCGGTGTCGGCACCGTCGTTGTTTTTATGCAGGACAACCTGTTCGCGAACGGAAAGCGCCTGCGCGCTTGGCGAGGTGAGCAGGGTGCGCCCGTTTGCGAAGCCGCCCGGCAGCGCGCCGCCCCGGCGGTGCAAGGCGACCAGCGGCGCGACCTCCCACGCGCGGATGGGCCGGAACGCGGCGGGCAGGTTCAGGACGGCGGGCGCGCCGAGCCATTCGCGCGGCGGACAAAGTTTTTCCTCCAAGGCAGCCGGCACGAGCGAAAGCCCCCATGCGCCGGGATTGTCGTGCGGCGCCTGGTAGCGGACAACCGTGTCGGCGAACGGGTGGCGGGCCTGAAGCAGGATGGGCATGGCCGGGGAGTTGAACGAATTTTATTGGCTCTAGACAAGGAGATTGAGGATTAACGGTGTTTGATAACTGATGTTACGCAGTCGGTAGATTTTGGTAGCCGCGAGCACCACGAGGCAAACGACGGCGGTCTCGGCGAGACCGCCCTACCAAAATCTGCCGACTGCGTAACATCAGTTTGATCCTAAATTCCGCAGTTGGAGTTAAAACCCGGGAGGAGCGCTGGTGTTGGCGGGAGAGGGAATGGCAACTGCGGCGCAGTAGAACGCAGCCATTGGGCGACGCGGCGGCAGGCGGCGCGAAGGCGTTGCCACCAGCGGCCTTG
>JAITDF010000607.1 GCA_031282705.1 Opitutaceae bacterium
TGACGGGAGCAGGATGCTCCCGCCGTGTTTGGGCGGCGCGCTTTGCGCGCCGTCAGGCAAGCGGGACGCTCGCCCTACACCCCAATCAGGCAAGCGGGATGCTCGCCTACACCTCCAAAGCCTCCGCGCGAGCTTTTCAATGAGTTCATGTTGTTCTTTGATTTTTCAAAGCGCCCATTAATAAAACAATCAGAATATCAGTGTTTATTAGTGTTCCGATTATTAATAAAATTGGGCGGCCGCGCCGGCGCGGCCAGGGCGGCGGAAAGCGGGACGAGGGAGAGGAGGGCGAGGGCGGGTTTCATGGGATGGGCGGTATTTGGCGCGGAAATCAGAGATAGTCCACCCGTGCGTCGGCGCGTTCGCACGGCTGGAGACGACGCGGGGCGCGGGCCGCCGAGGCTGTAGTAGCCGTGGTTGTAGCAATACTGGCCGGAGAGGATGCTGACGCGGCTCGGCGTGCTGATGGGATTTTGCGCGTAGGCGCGGGTGAAACGCACGCCCTGGCGGGCGAACGTGTCGAGGTGCGGCGTGCGGGCCTGCGGGTGGCCGGCGCAGCCGAGGAGCCGGGCGTTGTGCTGGCCGGCGAGCATCATCAGGACGTTGGGACGGGGAGGCGTCATAAGGAAGAGGTCACTCGACCGCGGGTTGTTCGAGGCGGGCGCGATTTTCGCGGGCCACGACTTCGGTGATAGGGAAACGAAGCGTGCAAAAAAGGGCAGGCAGCAGGGCCGCAAGCGGGCCGAGGGCTTGTCCTACACTCCAATCAGGCAAGCGGGACGCTCGCCCTACTTCCCAATCTGGCAAGCGGGACGCGCTTGCCCTGCGCACCCAAAGCCGCCGTGTGAACTTTCCAACGATTTCATGCTGTTCTTTGATTTTTCAAAGTGCCCTGTCTGTTGTTGCGCGGCTCTGACGTACCGCAGACTTCCAAGTCTGCTTCCGCCGTTTTCCTTTCAACCTAAATTCCGCAGTTGAAACGCGAGTTCGTATTTTCCCTGTCCCCCATTGTATTCCCCCATTGCATTCCACTTGCCCGTTTGTGGCGACTGAAGTCGCCACGCCAAATCCGGCGACTGAAGTCGCCGCCCCGATTCTCTCCGCCGCCGCGCCTTCTTCCGCCACGCCTTCTTTCGGGACGGCGACTTTAGTCGCCCGCTCCTTTCCAATCCGGTGCGCTGATTTTCAGCTGCGGAATTTAGGTTCAAAGGCATTGCAGGTATTCGTCGCCGCGGCATTTTTTTCATGGGAGCGGGAGCGGCATCAAAGCACGCGCGACGCGCGCAGGAGCGCCAGCGGGACCAGCAGCGCGAGGAAACCGGGCGCGGGCGCGCCGCCGGCGCCGTCGTTGGTCTGGAAACGCAATTTCCAGCCGGCCATGTTCGCGGCGGCGGCGATGCCGAGGGTTTTGCCGTCGGCGGAAATGGGGAAGGCGGCGTGGCCGGCGGCGGGTTTCCACGCCGCGCCGTCCGTGGAAAATTGCCAGACGATGACAGGATCCGCGTTGCCCCGCACCGCGGCGGTGATGCTGGCGCGCCCGCCGTCCACGGCGACCGGCGCCGCCAGCGGCAGCGCGACGGGCGGCTCGTCGGGAAACAGCGGCGGCGCCAGCGTCGCGCCGGCGTCCCACGGCAGCGCGCCGGCTTCGAGCGCGCCGATGTCGGGCGCGGCGCCGGCGAAGCCGTCGGTGATGCCGGGGACGGCGGCGCCTGCGTCAACCAGGCCCGACTCCGCGCGCGGGCGGAAATCGCCGGCGGCGCTGGCGGCGGCGGCGGCGACGGCGGGGACGAACTCGCGGTTGCTTGTGTTGGCGGTTGTGTCGGTGCCGTTGCCGGCATCGGCGCCGTTGTCGGGATCGGCGCCGGCGCCGACACCGGCGGCGCGGACGAAGTTGCCGCAGTCGAGGCCGAGGTTGTTGCGGAGGACGAGGGCGGCGTCCGCGTGGCCGGGGGAGCCGTCGGGGTTTCTGTTGACGCCGCGCGTGAAGACGGTCGCGCACTGGTAAAAGGTGTTGTTGCAGAACCACACGTCGCGGCCGTTTTTTTCGCCGTCGTGAAAATCGTTGTAACGGATGCCCTCGCGGCAGCCGGTGACGATGTTGTGGTGGATTTTGTAGCCGGAGGAGCTGTTGTCGGTGTAGAGGCCGACTTGCGTGTTTGCCCACTGGCCGCGGTCGGGACCGCGGTAGCGGTGGAGGCGGTTGTGGCGCCACTCGGAATCCGCCTGCCCGTGGTCGCCGCCCTGGTGGTTCACGTAGAAAAAGCCCTGGTCAACGACGAGGCAGCCGGCGTCCTCGCAGAGGTTGCGCTCCCAGAGCGCGCGGCGGGCGTATTTGCCGAGCCAGTTGAAATTGCCGCCCTCGATGGCGCTCGCGCCGGCGCGGCGGATGGTGCAGCGGCGGATGGTGTTGTCGTCGCCGTGCGCCTGGATGGCGCCGCAGCGGCGGCCCATCCAGTTGCAATCCTCGACCACGCAGTTTTCCACCAGCGCGCCGCCGCCGGCGAGCGTGAGGCCGGCCCACCACGTGCGCCCGAAGTAGCAGTCGCGCACTTCCGCGCCGGCGCCGGCGAGGTTCACGCCGGCGGCGCCGAGCGCGGGCGCGCCCCAGTTGGATTTGCCCGACGGGTCGGCGACGTGTTGAAACGCCGACATGTAGCGGAACGTGCAGCCGGTGATGCGCGCGCCGGCGCCGGCGATTTCGACCGCGCCGGCCTTGAAATGCAGGTCCTGCAAAACGAGCCCGGCGGCGGCGGCGGTGGCGCGCAGGATGAACAGCCGCGTCTGCGCCTCGACGCGCGGCGCGGCGGCGGCGGCGGCGGGTTGGGGAGCGCCCGCGTCGCGCGGGCTGACGGATGGCGTCCCGCCGTCCGCAGAGGTCGCGGGCGGGACGCCCGCGACGGCACGCGGGACGCGTGCGCTCCCCGGAATGAGGGGAGCGGCGCCGGGGGCGGCGCCGGTGGCGGGAGCGGCTGTGGCGTTGGCGGCGGTGGCACCGGCGGCGGGCGGGAGCAGGTGCAGCACGCCGTCGCGCCAGCACCATTCGCCGGGGGCGTCGAGGGCGTTGAGGCAGTCGATGATGTAGCCGAAGCCGGTGCCGCAGCCGTTGCGTTTTTCCGCCGGGTTTTTCGTGCCTTGGCCGAAGCCGAAGGTGAGTTCGTCCGGGTCAATCTCGCAGGTGTCGCCGCGCGAGGTGGCGATGCGGCCGCCGACGGTCAGCCAGGTGGCGAGCGGCAGTTTGCGGTGGTGCAGGCCGACGTAGATGCCTCCGCGCCAGAAGTCGTCGGGCCGGTCCGCCGGCGGCGACGCCGGCGACGATGCTTCCGCCGTCGGCGACGACGATGCAAACGCCGCCGACGGCGTTTGCAGGGTGACGCGCGGCGCCTCCACCGCCATCCCGGCCTCGGCCCAGTCGGCGAGCGAGAGCGCGTCGGCGGTCTTGTCGGGGAAACGCGCGAGCGGGGCGGGCGCGCCGTCGAGGAAGAGCTGCCAGACGCGCGCCGGCGCCGGCGCGGTTTGCACGGTCACGCCGGTGGCGGCAAAGCGCAGCGGTGTCCAGCCGCCGCCGGCGGCGGTGGCGCCGATTTCGTCGCAGCCGGTGAGCAGCACGCGCTCGCCGGGCGCGGCGGCGCAGGTGAGGTTCGGTTTTTCCACGAGCAATTCCTCGCGGTAGGCGCCGGCGCGGAGCACGCAACGGTCGCCCGGCGACATGGCGGCGAGCGCGCGGGCGGCGGTGCGGAACGGCGCGGCGGCGGTGCCGGCGGCGCCGTCGTTGCCCGACGGCGAGACATGCCAGTCGGCGGCGTTGCACACCGGCGCGAGCAGCAACAGTGCGAGCAGGGAGGGAAGGAGGCGGCAGGGAGGAATCATGGCGGGAGTCGGGTTGGAGAAGAGTCGGGTTGGAGAATTAATGCGGAAAAAACGCTTGCCCGCCCCGTGCCCCGGACTCAACGGCAAGTTCATGCAAGCTATTGCACAAGGCGGGCGGGCTCTGTGTTTGCCCTCAATTCGCCGTCCATTTCAGGCAACTCAACGACTTGGCTTCGTGTCGCGAAGGCGGCGGCGGC
>JAITDF010000689.1 GCA_031282705.1 Opitutaceae bacterium
ACGGGGGAGAAATCTTTCGGGACGGGGGAGAAAGTTTTCGGGACGCTGGAGAAAGTTTTCGGGAAGGGGGAGAAATGGGCGGGGGGGAATCGTTCGGGGCGCTGGGGGAATGGGCGGGGGGACGATTTTTCCGGGGGGTTACTCGTCCACGCGCACGATGCGGCCGGCGGGCAGGCGTTGCGAGCCCACGCCGAGGGTCTCGGCGAAGTTGATGGTCTGGATTTCCTCGGAGATGGGGCGGAAGCCCGCGCGTTCGCGCCAGCGGTTTATCCGCGCGGACATGAGGGCGTCCAGCGCCACGGGGTCGGCGCTGAGCCAGAGCATCGGCTCCGAGACCGAGTAGAGGGAGTTGAAATAGGGGCCGCCGATGAACTGGTAGTGTTCCAGGCTCGCGATGGAGAGCAGCCAGGTCTGCCGCAGCTCGGGGATGGCGCTCATCTCGGCCACGGCGGCGGGGGCGTTGGCGGGGCTGCGGAAGAAGCGCGCGGTGTTGGAGGCGTTCCAGAGGGTCGCGTTGACGAGCGCGCCGTTGATGCCGAGGATGGGGTGGTCGGTGAACACGGGCAGGTTTATCCAGAAGTCCGCGTCGAGAAAGAGCGGCGTGGCGAGGAAGCTTTTGCGGTCCTGCTCGCGGGTGGTCTCCGGGTCCACGCCCTCCACGCTTTTTTCCGCGAAAATCGGGTCGAAGCGCGAGGGCAGCGGGCTGTCGTAGAACCACACCGGGTCGTAGAACCGGCCCGATTCGAGCACGTAAACCGGGTAGCCTTTGAACGGGGTCTGGCCGGCCACCAGCGAGGGGAGGTAGCCGGTCATGCGCAGGCGCAGCTGGTTCAGCCCGACCAGAAAGATGTCCTGCGAGGCGAAGCCGCGGCGTTCCATCGCGCCGATGACGGCTTTCACGAGCGGCACCGGCGTGGCCATGCCGGGGCCGGAATCGGTGTAGATTTTCAGGCCGACTTTTTTCTTCGCGCCGGGGACGAGCTTGCGGCCGGTCTGCTCCTCGAACTTGGAGATCAGCAGCTCCACCTTGGCCGCGTAGGCGCCTTCGTCGAAGCCCGGCAGCCGCGCCTCCCAGACCGGGGCCAGCGCCGGCGGCGGGTTCGCGGCGCGCGCGGGCGCGGCGGCGGCCAGCAAGGCGGCGAGAGTCGCGAAAGGGAGCGGGGCGGCCTGGAATAATCTCATGATGCGGTATGTGTTCTGCTCGGCGGAAATGTTTCCTGGAATGCGTGGGCGTTTTTAAAGCGGTTGGCAAATTTCTTTCGCTTCCCTCCCTGTCTTTCCTCCGTTTCCCGTCCCCGTTCCGCTTTCCCTGCCGGCCTGGACCCAAAGGCAAAAGCGGCGCCGTCCGTCCGGCCTCAACCGCACCGCCGGCAAAAAACCCGCCCGGCGCGCTGAAATCTCTCACTTGACGCGTCCCCGATAAACCGCAACGTCAGACACCCCTTGCCCGATGGTGTAATGGCAGCACAGGCGACTTTGACTCGCCTAGTCATGGTTCGAATCCATGTCGGGCAGCCAGCCGCAAAAGAGCCCTGGGTTTTCGGGGCCGCCCCGGTCATGAACCGAGGGGGGACGCGGGTGACTGGTCCGGGAGATTTTCGATTTTTGATTCTCGATTTTCGATTGGGCGCCACCGCGCCGCTTTGCCCGCGGGAGCGGAAGCTCCCCAATCGAAAATCGAAAATCAAAACCCTCCCCGGCCCCGCCGTGTCAGCGCGGCAGATACGTGCCGCAGGACTCGCGCACGACGAGGCGCGGCGTGGCCAGGAACGCGCAGGGCGGGGCGAGCGGGTTGGCCAGGCGGCGCAGCATCGCGTCGAAGGCCAGCGCGGCGATCTCGTCGCACGGCTGGTGGACCGTCGTCAGCGGCACCGCGACTAGCGTGGCGTATTTGGCGTCGTCGAAACCGGCCACGCGCAGGTCGCGCGGCACGCGCACGCCGAGGCGCAGCAGCGTCTGCATGAGTTGCGCGGCGGTGCGGTCGTTGGCGCACACGCACGCGTCCCAGCGCCGGCGGACGAGCGCGCGCCTGACCAGCGCCGCGTCGGACGGGTCGCCCTCGATGACGCTGTCGCCGTCCCAGCCGCCGGTGCCCGCGCGCACCATCGCCTCGCGCACGCCCGCGATGCGCGCCGCCACGGTGGGGGCGGAGCGCGGGCGCGTGAAAAAAGCGATGCGGCGGCAGCCGAGCTTCAGCAGGTGCGAGGCGATCAGGCTGCCGGCGGCGATGTTGTCCATGCTCGCCAGGTCGAGCGCGCCGCGCTGCGGAAACTCGGCCAGCTCGCGGTCGATGAGCACCACCGGGATGCCCGCCTGCTGGAACAGCCCGGCGATGCGCTGGTTGACCTCGCGCCGGTTGGCCGAGAGCTCCAGCGGGGCGAAAAACACCCCGTCGAGCTTGCGCTTGATGAATTCGTCGCAGAGCTGCCCGGCGGTTTCCGCCTCGGACGCCGCCCGCTTCGCGTTTTCCCCGGCGGGCGGCGCGGCGGGCGGCTTGGCGTTTTTCCAAAACATGCCGAAGTCGCGCGCGCGGGCGAGCCCGGCGAGCTGGGCGCAGATTTTTTCAAAAATCTCCGTCGTCTCCCATTGCGGGGTCAGCAGTCCCAGCTCGCGCCGGCCGGCGCCGGCCGCCGGGTTTTCCACGGCAAACGAGCCCATGCCCGCGCGGCGCTCGACCAGCCCCTCGCGGACCAGCTCCTGCAACGCCCGCGCCGCCGTCGGGCGCGACACGCCGTGGCGCGCCACCAGCGCCGCCTCGCTCGGCAGGCGCCGCCCGCCGCCGTAGTCGCCCGCGAGGATTCTGCCGCGCAGCAGCCCGGCGATCACGCGGTATTTGGGATCGGAGGAATCGTCAGGCGATTTTGTTTCCGCTTCTGGAGTGGTCATGGCATATGGTGAACCTGCCCTGTCGGGAACAGGGGCGGTTTGAATGATTGAACTGATGTTACGCGAGGGCGTCAGTTCTCGTTTCTCTTTCTCTTTCCTCTTTATCTTTACCTTTCTCTCCCATCCCTCCCATCCCCTTCTCCCCTCTTGACGAAAGAGGGAAGAGAAAGAGGAAAGAAGAAAGACAAAGAGAACGAGAAACGAGAAACGAGAAACGAGAACGGCGTTTCCGCGTAACATCAGTGATTGAACAGAAGGCAACGAAGAAAACGAAGAACAATCAGGAAGGCGGGAAGGCGGGAGCAGGGTTGAAGAATTTCCTTTACCTTCCACTTTCCGCCCCCACTTTCCGCCCTCAACTTCCAGCGTCCACCTTCAACCGGCCGCGCAACGGCCCCACCTGTGCCCGCCCGCGAAATCAGCATCCGCAACGCCCATCCGCGCCTGCGCCTCGACCGCCGCGCCATCGCCGCCGCCATCGCCCGGCTCGACGCGCACGCGGACCGCTTTCGCGGCGGCTGCCCGCCCGGCGAACTCTCCATCGCCTTTCTCACCGCCCCGGCGCTTGCCGCGCTGCACGCCGGCTTCCTCGGCGATCCCGCGCCCACCGACGTCATCACCTTCGAGGGCGACCCCGCCCTCGGCGCCGCGGGCGAAATCTGCGTCTCCGCCGACACCGCCGCCGCCTACGCCGCCGCGCACGGGCTCGATTTCTCCGCCGAGCTTGTGCTCTACCTCGTCCACGGCTGGCTGCACCTCGCCGGCTACGACGACCTGCGCCCGCAAGAAAAACGCCTCATGCGCGCCGCCGAGAAACGTGCCCTGGCCCTGCTTCGCGCCGCCGGGATGAAGCCCGGTTTCCGGCTCCGCCCCGCGCGCAAGCCGGAATCCGCGCCCTCCCGTTGACAGACCGCGCAGCGTGACTTCATTGGCTCCCGATCCGGCCCGACCGCGCCGAATCCGGAAAACACCATTCCCCTGCCATGAAAAAAGCCATCCTTGCCCTGCTTGCGCCCGCCATCGCCGCTCTCGCGCCGCTTCTCCATGCCGCCGGGAAAGACGGCGCCCCCGCCATCATTTCCCGTGGCGAACGAATCACGATAGAAGACCACATTGTCCCCGAAAAAATCACCATCTTCTATTTTACCAGCAATTATCACCCGCCCTGCAACCGGCTCGCGGCGCTGCTCGACAAACTCCACGCGCAGCGCGACGACATCGCCGTGGTCAAGGTTGACATCAACCGCCCCCATACCCGGGGCATCGACTGGGGCTCCCCGGTTGCGCAGCAATACCATCTGAAATCCGTTCCTTATTTTCAAATCTACAACAATGCCGGGAAATTCTCCGCCGACGGCAAGGCGGCGCGCGCGAAGATCAACGAATGGCTGAATGTCATCGGCGACTGAACGCCTTTTGCCCGCCGGCCCCGGCAAAACCCGCGGGCCATAAGTGATGTTACGCGGCTCTGGCGTACCGCAGACTTCCAAGTCTGCTTCAAACCTCACACCCGGTTGCTGGCTCGTTTCCGGGTTTGGGTCTGTTTGCGGGCCTCCGGCCCGGAAGCAGGTTTGGTTCCGAGCGAAGCGAGAATCTTGACAACCTGCGGTACGTTGGCGCTGCCGCGCCGGAGTCTGACGTACCGCAGACTTCCAAGTCTGCTTCAAACCTCACACCCGGTTGCTGGCTCGTTTCCGGGTCTGGGCTCCTTGCGGGCCTCCGGCCCGGAAGCAGGTTTGGAAACCTGCGGTACGTCACGCTTCCGTGCCGGCAGCCTGTCGTGGCCCCTGCCGGCGGGGCGCAGACTTCCACGTCTGCTCCAACGCGCGCCGCCCCGGCAGGTCGCAGAACATGCGCCTCTTCCTTCCGCTCTCCCTCCCCCCCCGGAAAACACCTTTCCTTTTTTCGCAAAAGTCGCGTATGTCTTGACAATAAATACGCAGCGGCACTCGGCGTTTTTTGCCATTGTATGCGATACTGGGTATAAGTTTTTTACGGAATCATCTCTTTTCCACCATCATCATGAATGCGCATCTGTATCTGTCCTTGTCCCCGGAGGCATTGATCGCCTCCCATCTCACGCCCGAGGAGTTCGGTGCGTATCTCGCCATCGGCAGCCGCCATCACTCCAGCGGGCAGGCGTTGTTTTTCGAGCTGGACCCCGCGTGGCGCACCGACGCCATCCCGGCCATGGCCGCCATCGAGGCGCGCATGCCCCATGCCGACGGCTCGCCCCGCAAATCGCGCTACATCTCCATCTACCGCGTGCTGGAGCATGTGCCGCCCGGCGTCATCGGGGACCTGCACCTCGCCACGCCGGACGGGCGCGTGCTCAGCCTCGCCGCGGCGAAGGCCGGCCAGCCGCCGTTCAACGACAACAGCCGCCACCACCTCTACCAGGAATACTGCCCCATCCGCCCGCGCGTGGTGAGCATGCTCGACCCGGCCGGGTTCTGCGCGCACATCACCGACCCCGCGCAACCCGTCAGCGTGCCGCGCATCGCCTTCGCCGAGCTGACCTTGGGCGCGCTTGCCGGCAACCTCGACGCCTCCGCCGACGAACTCGGCAACCTCCCCTACGCCGGCATCGTGCACCTCCGCGACTGCCTCCGCGAGGTCAGCGAGCGCCCCGACAAGCCCACCAAGGTGCTCGTCCGCAACATCAGCGACAACGTGCTCTACCGCACCATCAAGGGCGGCTTTTACGTCGGCGACCGGGCGGGCTTGAAATATTATCCCATGCCCTCGCGCGTCGATCTCGACGCGCGGCATCACGCATGGTGGCAGTCCGCGCTGAACTCCTTCGGCGGCTGATTCAACCCAAGACAGACCAAAGGCCCGCGCCCCTCCCGTCGCGGGCCGTGTTTTATCCAGACAAAACCAGCCGGCTCTTCCCCCTCCTCCCTCCTCCCTTCTCCTCCGCTCCTTTTCCCTTCCTCCTTCTCGACTCCTTCCTCCGCGCCTTCCGCGCCCGCCGCCTCCGCTCATTCCGCCGCCCGCTCATTTCGCCTCCGCTCATTCCGCCGCCCGCGCCCGCCGCCCATTTTTTCTCCGCAACGTCCACGCAAAAACTTCCGCGCAGTTTCTCAACAGCCTCTCGGCAGTTTCTCCGCAAATTTTCTCCGCCAATATATCCATGAACGCACAGCACCTGTTCTGGCTCACGCCAATTGCCTCAATCCTCGCGCTCGGCTTTGCCGCGTGGTTTTATTTCCGCATGAAGGCGGCGCCGGAAGGCACCCCGCGCATGGCGGAAATCGCCTCGCACGTCCGCGCCGGCGCGATGGCCTATCTGAAACAACAGTATAAAATCGTGGGCCTCTTCTTCGTCGTGCTCACGATCCTCTTCGCCGTGCTCGCCTACGGCCTCGGCCTGCAAAACGGCTGGGTGCCCTTCGCCTTCATCACCGGCGGCTTCTTCTCCGGGCTCGCCGGCTTCTTCGGCATGAAGACCGCGACCTACGCCTCCGCGCGCGTCGCGCACGCCGCCAGCCGCTCGCTCAACGCCGGCCTGCGGCTCGCCTTCCGCTCCGGCGCGGTCATGGGCCTCGTCGTCGTGGGGCTCGCGCTGCTCGACATCGCCGTGTGGTTCCTCGTGCTCAACCGCTTCATCGACGACCCCGACCCCGGCCGCAAACTCACCGTCATCACCACCACCATGCTGACCTTCGGCATGGGCGCCTCGCTCCAGGCGCTCTTCGCCCGCGTCGGCGGCGGCATCTTCACCAAGGCCGCCGACGTCGGCGCCGACCTCGTCGGCAAAGTCGAGGCCGGCATCCCCGAGGACGACCCGCGCAACCCCGCCACCATCGCCGACAACGTCGGCGACAACGTCGGCGACGTCGCCGGCATGGGCGCCGACCTCTACGAATCCTACGCCGGCTCCATCCTCGCCACTGCCGCGCTCGGCGCCGCGGGCGCCGCCGCCTTCGCGAAAGCCGCCGGGGAATCCGGCGCCGCCGCCGACCCGTCCCTCGGCTACAAACTCGTCATCGCCCCGATGATCATCGCCGCCATCGGCACCCTGCTGTCCATCGCCGGCGTCTTCGTTGTCCGCACGAAGGAAGGCGCCTCGCAAAAGAACCTCCTCGGCGCCCTCGCGCGCGGCGTCAACTTCTCCTCCGTCCTCATCACCCTCCTCTCCGCGGTTGTCCTCTGGAAACTCGGCATCCCGAACTGGGCGGGCATCTGGGGCGCCATCGTCACCGGCCTGGTCACCGGCATCATCATCGGCAAGGCCACCGAGTATTACACCTCGCAGGAATACAAACCCACCCGGCGCATCTCCGAAAACTCCGCCACCGGCCCCGCCACCGTCATCATCTCCGGCATCGGCACGGGCATGCTGTCCACCGCCATCCCCGTCGTGGTCGTGTCCATCGGCACCGCGCTCGCCTACTGTTTCGCCAGCGGCGACTGGCACTTCCACCCCGCCAGCATGGCCCAAGGCCTCTACGGCATCGGCATCGCCGCCGTCGGCATGCTCTCCACCCTCGGCATCACCCTCGCCACCGACGCCTACGGCCCCATCGCCGACAACGCCGGCGGCAACGCCGAGATGGCCGGCCTCGGCCCCGAAGTGCGCAAACGCACCGACGCGCTCGACTCCCTCGGCAACACCACCGCCGCCACCGGCAAAGGCTTCGCCATCGGCTCCGCCGCGCTCACCGCCCTCGCCCTGCTCGCCTCCTACGTCGAGGAACTCAAAATCGGCATATTCCACGTCCTCGAAAACGTCAAAGGCCTCGGCGAAAACGCCGCCAACGCCACCTTCGGCAACTTTGCGGTTTGGGACGCCAACCATGCCGCCGCGCACGAAGCCATTGTCGCCGGCGCCGCCGGCGCCGTGAACGCCGGCGTAAAAATCTCCGATGCCACGCTCACGCAGTTCATGGACTTTTTCCACGTGAACCTCATGAACCCCAAAGTCATCATCGGCCTGTTCATCGGCGCCATGATGTCGTTCCTCTTCTGCGGCCTCACCATCAACGCCGTCGGCCGCGCCGCTGCCCGCATGGTCGAGGAAGTCCGCCGCCAGTTCAAGGCCCTGCCCGGCATCCTCGAAGGCAAGGACGTGCCCGACTACGCCCGCTGCGTGGCCATCTCCACCGCCGGCGCGCAACGCGAAATGATCATCCCCTCCATGCTCGCCGTGGTGGTGCCCATCCTCACCGGCATCCTCTTCGGCGTGCCCGGCGTCTTCGGCCTGCTCGGCGGCGGCCTCGCCGCCGGCTTCGTGCTCGCCGTCTTCATGGCCAACTCCGGCGGCGCCTGGGACAACGCCAAAAAATACATCGAGGAAGGCCACCTCGGCGGCAAAGGCTCGCTCGCGCACAAAGCCGCCGTCATCGGCGACACCGTGGGCGACCCCTTCAAGGACACCGCCGGCCCCAGCCTGAACATCCTTATAAAGCTCATGAGCATGGTCTCCATCGTCACCGCCGGCGTGAACATCGCCGTCACGCTCTTCTAGCGCCCCGCGCAAACGCGCGCCTGCCGCGGCGCGGCGCGGCGCAAACGTCCCGCCTGCCTGATTGGGAAGTAGGGCAAGCGTCCCGCTTGCCATCCGGCGCGCAAGCGCGCCGCAAAGCGCGCCGCCCCAAAGCGGCGGGAGCATCCCGCCCCCGCCAAGGCAAGCGGGACGCTTGCCCTGCTTGGGTCGCTGCGCTCCCAAATCCCAAATCCCAAAATCCCAAATCCCAATGGACAGCGGCGCGTTGCGCCATCAAATGGGATGGCAAGCGGGACGCTTGCCCTACTTCCCCTGCGGGCCGCCGCCTCCGCCGCTGCTCCCGCCTCCTCCTCCGCCGCCGCCGAGGCTCCCTCCGCCGCCGCCGGCGGCGGCGCGCCGTTCGCCATCCTCCGGCGCGACGACTCCGCGCACATCGTGCGCGACCGCGACACCGGCATCCTCGCCGCCGTCTGTTTCGAGCCTGTTTCCCAAACCGGCCTCGAAATCGCCGGCGTGAGCCGCCCGGCCATCGTCATGCTGCGCGACAGCGGCGGCGGCGGGCGCGTCCTCAGCGTGTGCGACCCCGACCTGCATCTTTACGAGGGCGACGAGCCCGACCAGCGCGGCGCCGACGGCTCGCAGCGCGAGGTCAGCATTTACTCGCGCGCGTGGATTGGCTCGCCCGGCGCGCCGTCCGTCGTGCGCGTCACGCTCGCCGGCGCGTTCGTCCCCGCGCGGCCCGACCCGCGCGTCCGCCTGCTCCCGCCTTCCGCGCCTCCAGCGTTTCCTGAGCCGCTCCCTCTTTCCGCGTCTTCCGCATCGCTCCCGCCTTCCGCGCCGCTTCCGTCCCGCCCGGGGGTGACGGTGCTTGAGTTCACCTGCCGCGACGGACTGCCCGTCGAAATCACCCTCGCGCCCGGCAAAACCGCCCCCCGCCTGTGATGCCCATGCCCGCCGCCAACAACACCACCGAGACCGCCGCCGCCGCCGCGCCCTCCGCGCCCGCGCCCTCCGCGCCCGCCGCCGCCGCCGCCGCCGCCGCGCCCGCCGCGCCCGCCGCCGTTGCCTCCGCGCCCGCCGCCGCGACCGCCGCGACCGCCGCGACCGCCGCCGCGCCCGCGCCCGCCGCCGCGCCCGCGCCCGCCGCCGCCCTGTCCGCGGCCCCGGCGAAATACACCGTCGGCACGCTCGGCTACACCCGGCTGGGATTGTGCGCGGTGTTTTTCTGGCTGCTTCTGGGCGACATCGCCTTCGTGCTGGTTGACCAGCTTGAGCCGCGCCTGCTGCCTGTGATCCTCAAGGACCACGGCGCGGCGGACCGGGAGATCACGATCATCATCAGCTCCATCGCGGCGATTCTGAACTTCGCCATCGGCCCCGTCGTCAGCTTCCGCTCCGACCGCACGCGTTCGCGCTGGGGCCGGCGCATCCCCTACCTCGTGGCCGCGATGCCGTTCGCCGCGCTCTTCCTCGTGCTCACGCCGCACGCGCCCGCGATCGCGGAATGGCTGTCCGGCGTCCCCGCCGCGCGGCGGGTGCTTGGGGCGCTGCCCGTGACTTCGCCGGTGGTCGCGGTTTACGCGCTGCTCGTGGCGCTTTACCAGGTGTTCCATCTCGTCACGGCGTCGATTTATTTTTATCTGTTCCGCGACGTGGTGCCGGCGGCGCTGCTGGGGCGTTTTCTGGCGTTGTTCCGCGTGTTCGGGTCGGTCGGCACGTTCATCATCAACTACTGGCTGCTGGGCATGGCGCTCACGCACACGTGGCAGATTTTCACCGGGGTGGCGCTGTTCTACGCGGGCAGTTTCGCGGCGATGTGCTTTTTTGTGCGCGAGGGCCGCTACCCGGAGCCGGGCCCCATCGCCGGCGGCGGCGGGCCGAGCTGGGCCGGGTCGGCGAAAACCTTTGTCACCGAGTCCTACGGGCGGGCGGTTTACCTGTGGACGTATCTCGCGCGGCTGATGCTTTACGCGACGGTGCCGGTGCAGGCGTTTCTGGTGCTTTTCCCGCAGCGCGAGCTGGGGCTGGGGCTCGACCGCATCGGGAAGCTCAGCTCGTGGGGCGCGTTTGCGTGGCTGCCTTTCGCGCTGCCGCTCGGCTGGCTCATCGACCGGTGGGGGCCGATCCGCGTCATGACCATCCTGCTGTGGATGTTTCTCGGGGCGCTGGGCGGCTCGTTTCTTTTCGTGACCGGCGAGGCGAGTTTTTTCGCCAGCTCGCTGGCCGTCGGCGCGATTTTCCCGATGCTCATGCTCGCCCAGATCGTGCTCGCGCAGCACATGTTCCCGGCGGACCGCATGGGGCAGTTCAGCTCGGCCAACTCGATGCTTCAGGCCGTGGTGATCGCGCTTGTCGTGGGCCCCGGCGCCGGGGTGCTGCTCGACGCGCTGCGGGATTTTCAAGGGCGCCTGCCCGTGCCTTTTGCCGGCGAACTCGTCGTCGGCCCCTACCGGCTCGTTTATCTCATCCTCATCGTGCTCGGCGCGTTCTCGCTGCTCGGCATCCGCATGGCCCGCCGCCAGTGGCTGCGCTGGGGCGGGCCGGGAAACTACAGGCCGCCCGGCTGAGGCGGCGCGAGACCTTTTTTTTCAAGCCCGGCGCCTCCCGGCGCCGGGCAGTCCTCCCAATGAACCGCAACCCTGAATCCACCACCACCACCGCCATCATGAAACCCACCGCCGTGAAACCCACCGCCATGAAAAAAAACGCCGCCGCCTTGAAGCATGGCGTCATGAAATCCGCCCGCGCCCGCGCCTTCCTGTCCGCGCTCGGCGTGCTTGGCGCGCTTGTCCTGCCGGGCCTGCCGGTCGTCCCGCCGCTCGCGGCGCAGCAGACCCCGGCGCCCGGCGCGGCGCTGCCCGTTGACAGCGAGATCATCGAGCTTTCGCGCTTCGTCGTCGAGGCCGAGCGCGATGTCGGCTACGAGTCCATGCAGACCACCTCGGGCATGCGCACCGTGCAGGAGTTGAAAAACGTGCCCAGCTCCATCTCCGTCATCAACGCCACCTTCATCAGCGACATCGGCGCGCTGAACATCGACGAGATGTCGAAGTGGTTCGTGACCGGCGAGGCCAACCCCAACCCCGACACGGGCGCCGACGGGCGGCCCATCTTCCGCGGCATCCAGAGCAACTACGCCATGCGCAACAGCTGGATCTGGTACACGCCCATCGACTCCTACTCGGTCGAGCGCGTCGAGCTGGTGCGCGGCCCCAACGCCTTCCTCTACGGCGAGGCCGACCTCGGCGGCGGCAACAACACCATCACCAAGCGCGGCCTCTTCACCAAGGACCACACCCGCCTCCGGCTCGTCGCCGGCTCCTTCGGGCTGCGCCGCGCCGAGCTCGACGCGAACCGCATCCTCATCCCCAAGAAACTCGCCCTGCGCGCCGCCGCCGTCGCCAGCAAGAGCGGCGAGTGGTATCACCACGGCAAGCGCGACTTCGGCGGCCTCTACCTCGCCCTCGCCTTCCGCCCCGCGCGCACCACCACCCTCCGCGCCTCCCTTGAGGGCAACCGCAGCGAACGCGTCACCACCACCGGCCTCTTCCAGCAATACTACGGCTTCATGACCGCCGGCCCCAACCCCGTCGAGGCCGCCGCCAAAATCACCAACGGCACCACCTACATCCCCGCCCTCGGCCTCGCCGTAAACAACCGCGTCGCCGCCAGCCAGCGCACCCGCGGCTCCGGCTCAAACCTCACCCTCGTCGACCCCTCCGTGCTCCCCCGCGAATGGCAGTTCCGCGGCCCCGCCTCCACCTACTCGCAAGCCATCCAGACCTTCTCCATCGAACTTGAGCAAAAAATCACCCCCAAGCTCCACCTCATGCTCTCCGGCAACTTCATGGAGTCCAAAATCGACAACTGGAACGCCGCCGGCCGCGCCATCTACCGCGACCTCTCCCCCACGCTCCCCGACGGCGCCGCCAACCCCTATCACGGCGAACTCTACACCGAGTATTACCGCACCCGCCAGCTCGCCGGAAACATCGTCCGCGACCTCCGCGCCTCCCTCGTCTATGAATGGGACAGCCTCAAATGGATGAAACAAACCCTCATCCTCAACGCCCAGCAGCACCAGGACAACCCCGGCCAGCGCCGCCCCAAACTCGCCGAATACGCCGCCCTCGACACCTGGACCCCCGCCGACCGCGCCAAAGTCACCCCCGGCACCTCCCCCGCCGACCTCGCCGCCTACCGCGCCGCCTTCACCAACAACCGCTTTTACCGCCGCTACTACCTCAAGGACGGCGACCACGCCCGCCTCACCGGCAACATCCACGCCCTCCCCGGCCTCTCCGACTACTACCCAGACTACACCAGCTTCGTTTACGCCAACGGCGCCGTCCTCTCCCGCCGCTTCTACATGCCCTCCCTCGCCATCGGCGCCAGCGGCTCCTACTTCGGCGACCACCTCTTCACCACCCTCGGCTACCGCCGCGACAAATTTAAGATGAAAAACACAAACGGCATCCCCCTCGTCCGCCCCGGCGAAAACACCTGGACCGTCGTCCCCGCCACCCCCGCCGACGCCACCCCCGCCGCCATCGCCGCCGCCGAAAAATTCAACCAGCCCGCCTTCACCGACCTCTCCTTTGAAGGCCCCAACCTCGGCGCCATCCTCCGCCTCAACGACACCCTCGCCCTCGGCTGCAACTACGCCAAAAGCTACCGCCCCTCCCTCGGCCTCGGCTCCGACGGCGTCATCCCCGGCACCGTCCAAGGCATCCCCTACGGCAAAGGCTGGGACGCCAGCCTCCGCCTCACCCTCCTCAAAAACCGCGTCGAACTCAACACCACCTACTACGACAACCACCAGCCCAACGCCCGCGTCGCCCCCGCCTTCACCGACGACCTCAAAAACGAAATGGACGCCCTCTTCGGCCCCGACGCCTGGAACTCCGCCGGACGCGACACCGAGCAACTCACCTCCACCGGCGTCGAAATCGAAATGACCGCCAACCTCGCCCGCAACTGGCGCCTCATGGCCAACTACGCCAGCAACAAACTCAAAACCGAAAACCGCATCCCCCAACTCCGCCACTACCAGAC
>JAITDF010000078.1 GCA_031282705.1 Opitutaceae bacterium
CCAATTCCACCCCGCCGCCGCGCGGCTTGATGGCGACGGCGTGCTCCTCGCCGCCCCCGCCGCCGCGACGCCGCCGCGCCAGGTGCGTTACGCATGGGCCCCCTTTTCCGAAGGCAACCTCGTCAACAGCGAATCGCTGCCCGCCTCGACATTCCAGCTGCCGGTCCCCCACCCCGCCCAATGACACCATGACATCCCTCCTTTTTTCACCATGAAAACACCACACCGCCTCCCTCTCATCAAAACATGCCTGCTGGTGCTCACGGCCCTTCCCGGCCTTCAGCTCCCGGCGGACTCCCTCCCGCGGCCCGGCCAATGGCTCCACCTCGACGCCGGCAGCGCCGCCGTCTCGAAAGACGGCGCGGTCATCACCCTCCTCGACCGCGGCCCCCTCAAACTCGATGTCCCCGCCCGCGACAAAGCCAAAGGCTTCGGCGGCGTCCTCAACAAATCCGCCCTCAACGGACAAAACACCATCACCATCCACAACGGCGGATTCATGCTCGACGCCGCAAAGGCCGCCCCGCTCAACGCCTCCGAAAAAGGCGTCACCATCGTCCTCGTTGCGAAAATCGGCCCGGCGGCCGGAAACATCGACCTCGTCAAAAAACAAGGCCCCACCCCCGTCAAGGACGCCGGCTACAGCATCCGCTTCTCCACCAAAACCAACCAAGTCTTCCTCTGGGCCGTCTCCGACGAGGCCAACCGCATATCCTACGGCCGGCAACCCCAGCTCCTCCCCGCGCCAAAAGACTGGTTCGTCATCGTCATGAGCGCGGACATCCCCGCCAACAAATTTGAAGCCGCCTTCAACGGCCGGCCCCTCTCAAAACCCTTCGTCCGCGGCAAACTCTCCGCCCTCGCCGCCGACGCCCCCCTCGAAATCGGCGCCGGCGCCGCCGGCGGCATGGAGTTCGCCGAACTCGCCATCTACGACCGCCCCCTCACCGCCGGGGAGCGGAAGCAAATCTCCGACAGCCTCTCCGCCAAATACGGCATCGGCCCCGCCGCCTTCGCCACCTCGGCGAAACTGGAGGAATTTCTCGGCCAGCCGGTCTTTGTGCCGCCGCAAAAACTCTGGGAGGGACGAGGCGGCTGGGGCGGCACCGTGGCCGCGCGCGACGGCGCCATCATCGTCTTCCGCTCGCCCGGCGGCGGAGTCTGCCGGCGCAGCCTGGACGGCGGGCGCACTTGGGGCCCCGACATCGAAATCGCGCCGGACGCGAAAGGCGGGCGCGCCCTGGTGGACGAAAACACGGGCGACATCCTCTTCGTCGAACCCACCCAAGGCTGGCTCTTCCGCAGCCGCGACAGCGGGGCCGCCTGGACGCGGGAAACCTGCGAGGCCCGCCCCGACGGCTTCGGCCTGCTCCCGGGCAACGAGGGCGTCGCCGCCATGCAGGCGGGCATCACGCTCGCCTTCGGCGACCGCAAAGGCCGCCTGCTCATGCCCGCGCGCGTCATGGGGCCGAAAAATACAAACGCCGTGCCATGGCGGCCCTACCACTACAACACGGCCTTCCACAGCGACGACGGCGGCAAGGTGTGGCGCCTCGGCAAGCCCTTCCCCCTCATGGGCACCGGCGAGGCCGCGCTGGCGGAGCTTTCCGACGGAAGCATCCTCTACAACTCCCGCGAGCACATGAGCGACGGCAACCGCTTCTTCGCCTGGAGCCACGACGGCGGCGAACTCTGGCTCAACGTCAGCCGCAGCCCCGACCTCCCCGACGGCCCCCGCGGCAACCCCTACGGCTGCATGGGCGGCATGATCCGGCTGCCCATCGGCGGACGCGACATCCTGCTCTACAGCAATCTCGACTCCGGCGCCGGCACGATGCCCGACCAGGTCGGGGCCAGCATCATTTCAGGCCGCAAAAACGCCACGGTCTGGGCGAGCTTCGACGGCGGGCGCACCTGGCCGGTGAAACGCCTGGTTTACGCCGGCCCCGCCGGCTACTCCAACCTGGGCGTCGGGCGCTCCGGCACCCCCAGCCAGGGCCTGGTCTTTCTGAACTTCGAGGGCGGCGTCGAGACCGACCGCGAGTTCGTCCATGTGGCGGCCTTCAACCTGAGCTGGCTGCTGGACGGGCGCGCCGTGCCGTGAACTTCCAGCCCCTCCGTTGAAAGATAAAAGACGATCACACCGGCGGCCCCGCATCGCACCAGCATGGGATCATCAAAAAAAAACCTCCTCTCCGCGTGCCTCTTTCTTGCCTTGCCGGCAAGCGCGGCGCCGGCGCAACCCGTGCCGGACATGCCCGGCGCCATCGAGTGGAAACAACTCCCGCCGCTTCCCGACAAGGAGGGTTTTGCCGGCAGCTTCCCGGGCGTGTGCAACGGAGCGCTCATCGTCGCGGGCGGGGCAAATTTCCCGGACAAACGCCCTTGGGAGGGCGGCGCGAAAGTCTGGTATGACAACGTATTCGTGCTTGAACCCGGCGCGAAGGAATGGCGCGAGGAAGGCCGCCTGCCGCAGCCTTCGGGCTACGGTTTGTCGCTGCCTTGGAAGGACGGTTTCCTGATGATTGGCGGCGGCGATGCGGAGCGGAATTTCGCGACAGTCCTGCACGTCACGCGCGCCGCGAATGGCGGCTTGAAATTT
>JAITDF010000128.1 GCA_031282705.1 Opitutaceae bacterium
CGACGGCGCCCCCGGCGCGACCGACGCCACCGGCACGCTCGCCCGCTTCGACTCGCCCGCCGCCCTCGCGCTCGACGCCGCCGGCGGCGCCCTCTACGTCGCCGACACCGGCAACCACACCCTCCGCAAAATCACCCTCGCCACCGCCGCCGTCTCCACCCTCGCCGGCTCGCCCGGCGCGCGCGGCTACGCCGAGGCCGCCGGCACGCTCGCGCGCTTCGACTCGCCCGCCGGCCTCGCCTTCGCCGGCGGCACCCTCTACGTCGCCGACACCGGCAACCACGCCATCCGCGCCCTCGGCGCGGCCGGCGGCGGCGTCACCCTCGTCGCCGGCAACCCCGCCGAGCCCACGCTCTTCTTCGACGCCTCCACCGTCGCCACCGCCGCCGGCGCCTACACCGTCCCCGCCGCGAACATCCTCTACGTCGCCGACGGCACCGGCACCGTCGCGCGCTTCCGCCACCCCTCCGCGCTCGCGCTCGACGCCGCCGCGCAAAACCTCTACGTGGCCGACACCGGCCACGGCGTCGTCCGCAAAATCGCCCTCGCCACCCGCGCCGTCACCACCCCCGGCGCCAACGCCCCCATCCGCACCGTGTCCGCCATCATGAGCGGCTCCTCCGCGCCCGCCGCCGGCGGCGGCGCCCCGCCCGCGACCATCACCGTTTCCTTCAACGCAAACCACCCCGGCGCGCCCGCCGTCTCGCCCGCGTCGAAAACCGTCGCCAAAGGCGGCTTCTACGGCGAAGGCGGCGTGTGGCCCGCGCCCGCGCGCGACGGCTTCTCGTTCGCCGGCTGGTTCGCCGACGCCGCCGGCGCCGGCGCGCCCGTCACCGCCGCCTCGCCCGTCGCGCCCGACGCCGCCAGCCGCACGCTCTACGCGAAATGGACCGAGACCCCCGCCGCCGGCACCGGCGGCGGCGGCGGCAGTGGCGCCGGCGGCAGTGGCGCCGGCAAAACCATCACCATAAACTTCGACCTCAACGACGGCGGCACCGGCACCGCCAGCGCCGCCATCAGCCGCGGCGCCAGCTCCGTCGCCGCCAGCACCGCCGCCGCCGCCAACGCCGCCGGCCACTTGTTACTTGATACTTCTTACTTGCCACTTGGCGGTGCCTCCGCCTCCTCCGCCTCCTCCTCAAAAACCGCCGCCCGCGGCCTCCCCTTCGGCGCGCTCCCCGTGCCCTCGCGCCCCGGCCACCTCTTCGCCGGCTGGTTTGCCGACGCCGCCGGCGCCGGCGCGCCCGTCACCGCCGCCACGCCCGTCCCCGCCGCCGCCGCCGACCCCTTCACGCTCTACGCGAAATGGACGGCGTTCCCCGCCGCCGCCACGCCCGCCGTGAGCGCCGCCAGCGGCACCAGTTATCCCGAGCGCGGCATCCGCCAGATCGTCGCCGGCGGCGCCACCACCGCCTGCCAGTTCCACAACGCCAGCCCCGACCCCGCGCTCGGCCAGCCCTACGCCGCCACGCGCTCCGGCACGTGGGTTTACGCCGACACGACCTTCTTCGTCCGCCCAAGCCCGCTCCCCACGCCCGACGGCTCCGGCATCTGGGCCGCCGGCAACACCGGCTCCGTCAAACACCCCGTCACCTTCATCGGCGCCAACGTAAACGTCGATATGCTCCTGCCCGGCGCCGAATCCTCGCTCCAGGCCGTCTCCGTGCGCCACGGCGCGGACGTTTGGCTCTTCGGCGGCACGCTCTCCCGCTCGCACGTCAGCACCGGCACCGCCTCCTCGGAGACCATCTACCTCGTCGGCAGCGCCACCACCGGCGCCGCGAATTTCCACGGCGAGGACCTGTTCATCATCTCGCGCAACTCCCGCTCCGAGGCCGTCGGCATCAGCGCCGGCCCGAACACGTTCACGCTCAAGCGCGGCGAAATTCTCTCCGAGCGCACCACCACGACCACGCCCCTCGGCGCCGCCGTCGGCATGCCGTCCTTCAGCGTCAACGGCGGCGACGCCAGCCTGCGCACCGTCGTGCTCCAGGACGTCAACATCACCACCACCTCCGGCTCGTTCGCCCCCGGCTTCCACAGTCACGGCGGCCTCCTCTCCCTCACCTACGCCGGCGGCGCCATCAACACGCGCGGCATCCAGTCGCCCGGCATCAGCTTCCTCCCCGGCAACGCCAACGGCGGGCGCACCGTCATCACCGCCTTCTTTGAAAACCTCACCGTCAACGCCGCCGCCTGCGCCGCCCTCGATTTCGGCTACCAGGACTTTTATTACGTCTCCATCATGGGCTACGAGCAGGCCGTCAGCGGCGCCATCGGCGTCATCGACGCCAGCCTCTCCTTCGCCAACTCCCGCCTCCACGGCCCGCTCGGCGCCATCCGCATCGCCGCCTCCGGCTCCTATAACGCCCCCTACGACACCACCATCCGCCTCCGCCTCGACCACACCGTCCTCGACGGCCTCCTCGCCATGACCGCCGGCTACACCACCGGCGCCTACCACTCCACCAGCGGCGCCACCCTCCACCTCACCGGCTCCGGCGCGACGCTCAACGGCGGCCTCCACCTCACCGGCTCCCACAACGCCCTCCGCTCCCACGCCGCCGTCGTCACCCTCGTCAACTCCACCATCACCGGCGGCATCATCACCACCGGGCGCGGCGGCGGCCTCGACCTCGACCTCGCCGGCACGCCCCTCGACGGCGGCTACACCCTCGCCGGCGACACCGCCCTCCGGGCCGTCCACGAACGCTCCGTCATCACCGGCGATTTCTCCGCCGCCGGCGCCACCACCGCCGGCCTCGTCCTCCTCGAAGGCTCCTCCATCCTCGGCGAAGTCACCGCCGCCGATGCCGCCGCCGTGGTCATCACCCTCGGCGAAGCCTCCGCCATCGCGCGCGGCGTCACCCTTGCCGGCGACGCCCGCCTGACCCTCGCCGCCGCCGGCGGCGGCCACATCGTCGGCGGCGACATCGCCGTCACCGGCAACGCCATCCTCGAAATCGACGCCGGCAACGATTCCGCCGGCGCCGCCACCCTCGCCGGCAACGTCACCCTCGCCGGCGACACGCTCCGCCTGCGCGGCAGAGTCACCGTCGGCGGCACCCTCGCCGCCGCCAACCCCGCCGCGCTCCTCGCCCTCGCCGGCGCCTCCGACGACGGCGTTGTCCTGGCCGGCGGCTTCAGCGGCAAGGCCCGCCTCGCCATCGAATCCATCGCGCCCGCCGCCCTCGGCGCCGCCGACATCCGCGTCCTCCGCGTCGCCGCCGGCGCCCTCTCCGCCGCCGCCTTCGAGCTTCCCCCCGCGCTCAACCACGGCGCGTTCTCCTACACCCCCGAAATCCGCCCCGACGGCGTCCACCTCGTCCTCAAAACCAACGCCCCCGCCCTCGCCCCCGGCGGCGACCTGCCCCCCGCCACCGACGCCGCCGGCGGCGCCGCCACCCTCTCCGTGACCCCCGGCGGCGAGCCCCCGCACCACTGCCAATGGCAGGTCTCGACCGACGGCGGCGCGACCTGGCGGGACCTCGCCGGCGCCACCTCCGCCACCCTCGCGCTCGCCGGCCTCACCGCCACCGACAACGGCAGCCGCTACCGCGTCGTCATCACCAACGCCGCCGGCGCCATCACCAGCGCCGCCACCGCCCTCGCCGGCATCGGCGGCGGCGGCCCGCCCGTGCTCGACCTCCTCGACGAACACGGCAACGACAAGATCGTCCTCACGCTCGCCCAACCCGCCGGCAGCTCCGGCGCGTTCATTGTCTCCGGCAACATCGCCTGGACCGCGGGCACCGGCTCCACCGGCTCATGGCTTGGCCTCACCCCGGCGTCCGGCGCCGCCGGCGCCGCCACGGTCGCCGCCCGCGCCGCCACCGCCAACACCGGCGGCGCATTCCGCCACGCCACCGTCACCATCACCGCCGCCCCCGCCGCCCCCCTTGCGCGCTCCCTCTTCGTCACCCAGCGCCCCGCCGGCGGCGGCGCCAACGCGCCCGGCGCGCTCGCCACCGGCGGCACCCTCACGCTCGCCGTCGCCTCCGGCCCGTCGCCCGGCGTCGAAACCTACCTTGTTTCCGCCGGCAACAAACTCACCCCCGTCGGCGCCGCCGGCGCCGGGCCGGTGCCCTACACCTACGACGCCACCGGCAACGCCGCCCTCCTCATCTTCGATGACGCTGTCTGGTCGCTCTCCTTCGCCGCCGGCGGCACCGGCGGCACCTTCCAGCTCCTCGACACCGCCGCCACCGGCGCCCCCTACACCCTCTCCGGCGCCTTCACCTACGCCCCGCCTCCCTCGCCGCCGCCTCCCCCTGCCGGCGGCGGCGGTGGTGGCGGCGGCGGTGGCGGCGCTCCCTCGCCATTCCTCCTCCCCGCCCTCGCGCTGCTGCCGGCCCTGAGGCGGAAAAAGCCCGCAACTCGGCGTGAGCGTTGAAGCAGACTTGGAAGTCTGCGGTACGTCAGGTCACCCGCGCCACGGCCGGCTGACGGTGCGGAGGCGTGACGTACCGCAGGTTTCCAAAACTGCTTCAGGGCCGGAGGTCCGCGAAAAGCCGGACCCGAAAACAAGCCCGCAAGCAATCGTGGGCGTTGAAGCAGACTTGGAAGTCTGCGGTACGTCAGGCCGCCCGCGCCACGGCCGGCTGACGGCGCGGAGGCGTGACGTACCGCAGGTTGGCAGACTGTCGCTTCGCCCGGAACCAAACCTGCCTCCGGGCCGGAGGCCCGCGGGTCGGCAAGAAAAATACTTGTTGGAAATTTCGCGGCTTTTCGCGATTTTCGCGGTTGGTTTGTTTTTTATTTTTAGAGCTAATGTTACACAGGCGACCAGTCCGGGGAGATTTTGGATTTTCGATTTTCGATTGGGGAGCTTCCGCTCCCGCCAGCAAACCGGCGCGGCAGCGCCCAATCGAAAATCGAGAATCGAGAATCGAAAATCCAAAATCTCCCAAGGCCAGCCGCTCCACGTAACATCAGTTTAGAGGTTCCCATACCCAAGTCTCTTTCCCTGAAAATGCGAACGCCGCCTCCAGCCAAGCCGCCGCCAGCCGTTCCGCCCGCCAGGCCGCCAGCCGTTCCGCCCGGCGGCGGCGGCGCTCCGCTCACGTTGAAGGAGAAAGTCCGCCGGCTCCCCGGCAAACCCGGCGTTTACCTCATGAAAGACCGCCTCGGACGCATCATCTACGTCGGCAAGGCCAAAAACCTCAAAAAACGCGTCTCCAGCTACTTCACCCCGTCGCGCCGCACCCTCGTGCAGCAGCCCAAGATCCGCGCCCTCATCGACTTGATCGAGGACTTCGACACCATCGAGGTCCGCTCCGAACCCGAGGCGCTTCTCCTCGAAGGCCGTCTCATCAAGCAATGGAAACCCCGCTACAACACCGACTTCACGGACGACAAGCGCTTCCTCCTCGTCCGCGTTGACCTCCACGAACCCATCCCCCGCTTCCGCCTCACGCGCCTCCGCAAGGAGGACCGCTCCCGCTACTTCGGCCCCTTCGCCCACTCCGGCCTCCTCCGCAAAACCCTCGCCCAGATGCGCCGCCAGTTCGGCATCCTCCTCGCCGACGCGGCGCCGCAAAAACTGCCCGACGGACGCTGGCAGCTCTACGACGACATCCGCCGGGAAATCTACGGCCACGCCAACGAAGTCTCGGAAAACGAATACAAACAGCGCGCCCTCGACGCCTGCGACTTCCTGGAGGGCAAATCCCGCGAATGGCTCGCCGCCCTGCGCGACGAGATGATGGCCGCCGCCGCAAAACAGGAATTTGAGAAAGCCGCCGGGCTCCGCGACATCGTCCAGGCCCTCGAAAAAACCCTCGCCCCCGCCCGCCGCTTCGAACGCGAGCGGCCGCTCGCGCCTCCCGCCGGCGACGCGCCCGCCGCCCTCGAAGCCCTCCGCGCCGCCCTCGGCCTCCCCGCGCCCCCCGCGCGCATGGAATGCTTCGACATCTCCCACATCTCCGGCACCTACGTCGTCGCCTCCATGGTGCATTTCGCCGGCGGCCTCCCCGACAAAAACCACTACCGCCGCTACCGCATAAAATCCTTCACCGGCAACGACGATTTCCGCGCCATGGAGGAAGTCGTCGGGCGCCGCTACCGCCGCCTCCGCGACGAACGGAAGCCGCTCCCCGGCCTCGTCGTCATCGACGGCGGGCGCGGCCAGGTCGGCGCCGCGCTGAAATCCTTTGTCGCGCTCGGGCTCGAACCGCCCGCGCTCATCGGCCTCGCGAAGAAGCACGAGACCATCATCTTCCCCGACGCCCGCCCCCCGCTGAACCTGCCGCTCACCCATCCCGGCCTGCAACTGCTCCAGCGCCTCCGCGACGAAGCCCACCGTTTCGCCAACACCTACAACGCCGATCTCCGCACCAAAAAAATCAAGGAATCGGTCCTGGACGATTTCTCCGGCCTCGGCCCCGTCCGCCGGGCCGCGCTGCTCGCCCGCTTCGGCGGCATGGAAAGACTCCGCGCCGCCGCGGCGCATGAAATAGCGGAGGTGGAGGGCTTCGGCCCCCGGCTGGCGAAGGAGCTGCATGCATTCCTCCACGCCCCGCCGCAAACCCGCGACCCGGCGTGAGCTTCGGGGCAGACTGGGAACTGGGGGGGGCGCGGCGGCGGATTGCGCGGCGGCGGCGGATTGCGTGGCACGGGCGACCGCCCGTGTTTCGCGGCGCCACCGCCCAAAAACATGGGCGGGCCGCCCCTGCCACACGACCCGCACGGGCGGGGCGCCCCAATCAGGCAAGCGGGACGCTTGCCCTACGGTCGCCCCTGCCACACGACCCGCACGGCGACCCGCCCTGCCACGCAATCCGCCGCCGCCGCGCCGATTTTTCCGTTAAAAATTCCAGTCCCGAAGTCGTTTTTGGGGCGGTTTCAAGATTTGCGGCGCGGCGCTGTTTTTGTAACTATGTAGCAATAAATGCATTGAAAACAATCAAGAAAAAATAAAATTTTTCTTGGAAAGTATTTGCGTTAGACCGGGCAAACTCTATTTTTTTGCTCATTAGTATGAAAAGGTCCAGTCAATGCACTCATCGAATTCTTCTCCGACTCATCACAAGCCTGGCGGCGGGAAGCGGGGTCATGGGGGCGCTGCAAGCGCAGTCTGCCAAGGCCCGGCCCGGCCCGGTCCTGACCGGCGTGGTGACTTTGTTCGCCCGCCCGGAGCTGGGCGGGAGCGCGTTGGGCGGAGGCACCTACAAGGCGGGTGAGATTGTGGAGATACTGGCCATCCCGGCGCCGCATCATCGTTTTGTCCGCTGGGAAGGGCAGGTGGTGCACTCGGTGCTGGCGCGCACCCGGACGCTGGCCAAGACGAAAGGCATCCCCATCACGGCGGTGTTTGAACCCCAGCACTACAGGCTGGCCGTGGAGTGCGAGCCCAAATACACGGGGAAGATCGAAGGCGACGGCTGGTTCCCGTATGGCGTGACCGCGCCCGTGCGCGCCGTGCCGGCCAATGGCTACAAGTTTTCACATTGGGAGGGCGCCGTCGCCGACGCCGCCAAGGCCGACACCACGCTCGCGAATCCGTTGATCGGGCCGGTGAAACTCACGGCGCATTTCAAGCGCGACGTGGAAAACCTCCGCCTCACGGCGGTCGCGGAGCCGGCCTTGGGCGGCGAGGTGACGGGGGGCGGCTCCTTTGAACCCGGCACGGTGGCCAGACTCACGGCCAGGCCCGCGCGCGGATTTGTTTTCAACGGCTGGCAGGGGTCGGTGAACCGGCCGGGCTCGCCCGAGACGGATGTCCGCGTGATCCAGGACACCCATGTGGTGGCCCTGTTTGCCCCGCAGAAGGCATTGATTCGCGCGAAAGTGGTGCCGTTGGGCGCGGGCAAAGTGTCGGGTGACTTGGGCGTCCGCCCGTGCCTCGTCCCCGCGGTTTTGCAGGCGGAGGCCATGCCGGGCTACGTCTTTGACGGCTGGGAGGGCGCCGCGCCAACCCATGCCGACGGGCGAATCACCGTGACCCCGTCGGAAGCGGGGAAAATAGTGGATCTCACGGCCCGGTTTCGTCCGGCTTCCTGAAGAATTTATCTAACAATCAATCAGTTGTATCATGAACTCGAAATTTAAGACTGTCGCAGGTTTGTTCATTTCCATCCTTGCGGGCGTGGCGCTGCACGCGCAGCACAACATCACCCTGCAAGCCTCACCCGCCGCAGGCGGCTCGGTGGCGGCGTATGCGGACAGCGGCACCGTTCCGCTGACCGCCGAGCAACTAAGGGCGGTGCGCGGCAATCCCTTCGCCACCATCCGGCTGAGCGGCTCGACGAACCCCGGCTATGAATTCAACGGGTGGGAATCGAGCGGGGGCGCCGAGGACAAGCTGCCGACCATTCTGGCCGGCTCGGCGATGATTTACAGCGCCACCACCACGCTCACCGCCAACTTCTCGCTCCGCACCTACCCGCTCACGGTGATTGTGAATCCTTTTGAAGGCGGCCGCGCGGCCGGGATCAGCGGGGACAGGACCCGGTTCGTGGCGAACGAGCACGCCGTCCTGGAAGTCACCGGCTGCCCTCCCGATTGGGAATTTGTGAAGTGGAACGTGCTGTCGGACCAGGGCGGGGCGGCGACCGTGGCATCGCCGACGAACAGGACGACCCAGGTCACCCTGGGCACCCCCGCGGACAACGGCTGGGTGATCGAGGCCGAATTTCGGAAAGTGATCGACGCCTCCAAGAACGCCATCATTGTGAGCGCGGCCGCCGGGGGCTACGTGGTGGTGAAGGGGAGCGGCACGATCGCCGGCGGCAACAACGAGACCTTCATCGGCGAGGAGGGGCAGTTGTTGAGCATGGAGGCCAAGCCGGCATCCAGCATCAACTATGCATTCACCGGGTGGGAGGGCGTCACCGGGGCCGGCGCGTCTTTGCCGAACATCAGCGTCACCTTTGCCAACACGCCCCAGACGGTGAAAGCCCACTTCCAGGCCAAGTCCCTCAAGCTCACCGTCAGGACCGATCCCGCCAGCGCGGGCGAACTCACCGCGAAGAGCGGCGCCGTCATGTTTTCCTCCGCGGGCGACAGCGTGGGTGTCTCGGGCTCGATTCCGTATAACGCCCTCACCACGCTCGTGGCGAGCACGCCGCCGGGCTCGAACTATGATTTCGACAAATTCGAGACCTCCCCGCCCGATTTTCTGCCAAACCTGAACATAAACGGGGACACCGCCACGTTTTCCCACACCCAGAATGCGCTGGTCGTCACGGCGAAGTTTAAAAAACTCACCGACTTGAACATGCTGACCGTGACTTCAAACACGGGCGGCGGCGTGCATGTGAGCGGGTCATACAACACCTATGCCAACCCTGCCCTGTCCCCGGAGGCCAACCCGGTGATCACCAAAACCGTGGACGTGGCGGCGGGGACGGCCGAGCAGGTGAGCTTTGCGCAGGACACCGTGGTGAGGCTGGAGGCGAACCCGGCGGAAAATTATGCCTTTGAACGCTGGACGGATGAATCGGGCTACACGCAGGGCATTGAGGCAAGCGGCACGATCTCCATCCCCATGATCGCCGACAGGAGGATCACGGCAACTTTCACGCGCGTCGCCTCCTTCCTGGATGTGGAAGTGTATCCGCAGGCCGCCTTCGCCGCCGGCGCCCGTGTGAAAGTGGCCGGCACCGAGCTGCCCGACCGGGTGTCGAGAAGCACGCATCCCTCGTCGCTCGGCTGGCTGGCCGTCCAGGCGACGGGGAGTGGCATATGGGAGTTCAGCCACTGGGAATCCGCCGGCTGGCCCCAAATCCACGGCAACAACCAGGCGTCCATTGGCTTCGATATGAGCGTTGACCGGAGCATCCGGGCCGTGTTTGTCACCAAGCACAGGGTGACCGTCACAACGTCGCCCGCCGGAGCGGGCGGCAGTGCTTACCTGTTCGAAGGCGAGAATCGGGGGGGCCAGATGGACTACAATACCAATGCAGTCGCGACCGTTTACGCGGAAAAAACGTCCCCCCAGTGGCACTTTACCGGTTTCACCATCGCCCCCTCCGGCGGCGCCATGATTACCGTCGGCGGGAGCCCCGATCCCGTTAATCCCGCAAGAATCAGGCATCAGTTCGAGGTGACGGGGGACACCACGGTCACCGCGAATTTCGTGCAGGCTGTCAGCGGCCAGATGTGGGTGAAAAAAGTCACGGCCTCAAATCTGAATGCCGAGGAGGATATCACCCTCATCACCGACCAGGACAAGCTGAACATTCATGGCGACTCCTATGTCCCCCACGGCGACCTCCTGGTCCCGGTCCGCATTGTGCCGCCTGCCGCCTCATTGTCGCCTTTCTACTTCCAGCCGGGCGGAACCATCAGGCTGGAGGCCCCGGAGTCGCTTGATTACCCGGATGGCCATACCTACCGTTTCGTCCAATGGCGGGTGGGGGTTGATTCCAATAACAACGGGAGCTGGACGCCCCGCGCGTGGGGCAATTATCCGGCCCGCTCCGTTGATTATAGCATCCCGTCCGGCGCCACCGCGCTGATCTTTTACGCCTGCTACACCGATGAGCGCCTCATCCAGGCGCGCGTGATGCTGGACAACACCCTGCAAACCCAGTCGGCGGTCGCCGCCAAGGGCATCGCCGTCAAATATAACAACGCCGCGCTTGCGGTCGGCACCGACGCGGTGGACAACAATCTCCAGTATTCGGACACGGGCGCCTCGCTAGAGGTCACGGTCGGCGGCGCCGCCCCAGCCCCCGCCGCCCCTGCCGGCGCCGCCGGCGCGCCCCGCGCGGCCGGCGCCCGGAGCGCCGCGGCCCCAGCAGCAGCAGCCGCAGCAGCGCCCGCCGCCGGCGATGATGTGATTTTCCGCGGCTGGCGCGTGGCCGGCCAGTCGGGGGGCGGGGCGAACAGCATCGAGAATCCCGCAAACCCGCAAACCTGGATGGCTGTCCGCGCCGATGGCAGCCTGACCGCGGATTTCAAGTCGAAGGTCGTGCTCAACCTCGCGATCAAGACCATCCCCGAAGGCGCCGCCCTGTCGCTCGGCACGATGGTGTCGGGGACCAACGTCACCACGGGCGAGACGCTTGCCTTGGGCGGGGGCTCCACCAAATCCCTGTCGTTTGGCAGGGGCGACACGGTCACGTTCACCGCGGAGCCGGAAATAAGAATCGGCACGGACGCTTATCACTTCGCCGGCTGGGACCAGAACGGCAACGGCGAGTTTGAGGAGAGCGAGCGCACCGGCCCGGGCGGGTTCACTCCCGACACCTCCCCGCTGGCAAGCTCGGCCACCGTGTTTTACGAGCGCATGCACAAGCTCACGGTGGAGATCTCCCCGGCCAACGACAATTACTACGGGACCGTCTCCATCGAAACGGTGCAGATTCCCGCGGAGAGGCTGCCCTATACCGACGAATACGGCTACGGGCGCGCCCGCACGCTGAAAGCCACGCCCGGCACCGGGATGCAGTTTGTCAAGTGGATTGTCTCGGGCTCGGCGGCGCTCAGCGCCGCGGACACCGTCGAGGTGAACGCCATCGCCATGTATTCCGATTGCGGCGTCATCGCCGAGTTCGCGCCGAGGCCGAACGACCTGCTGGTGCACGTGCGCGTAAACGGAAACACGGGCGTTCCCGACCCATCGACGGGCTTGAGGGTTGACGCCGACGGCACCCAGCTCGCCTCCGGCCAGAGCAAGACCTACCACTACGGCGACAATGCGAAACTCACCCCCGTCATCCCGCCCGGCGGCACGTATGTGTTCAACCGGTGGGAGACGACGGGCTCCCCGGTCAAAAACGCGCCGGGAGACGCGGGCGTGTCGGCCCCCCTCAGCAACCCCGGCTACGTGGCGATACTGGGGCCGCAGACCGTGTATGCCCACTACACCAGCGTCCACCGCGTCACCCTCAATGTCGAGACCCGGGGCGGGGGCACGGGCGGCACCGTCACGCTGGACCGCTCCGCCTCGCCGTTGCTGCCGCGGACCGAGTCGGGCAACACCTATACCTATTACTACAACGACCCCTGCGGCATGACCGCCTCCGCCGCGCCGGGCTACCGCTTCCTCCACTGGAGCATCGACGACGGCAGCGGCAACCCGCCCTCGACCTCCACCGCCGCCCGGCTCTCGACCGGCATCCACGGCGACCTGACCGTCACGGCCGTGTTTGCGAAGGAATACACGCTCACCTTCGCCGTCATCCCCCGCATCGACGGCACCGGCCAATGGGACAGGACCGGCGGCTGGCTTAACAAACCGGCCGAAAACACCACCTTCGCCACCTACACGGCGTATCACGGCGAGCGCATCACCGCGATCGAGGCCGTGCCCAACGAGGACTATGACTTCGGATTCGTCAAGTGGACGACCGACGCCGCGGCATTGGACACGGCCGGGCAGCCGGTGGACGGCTCGACCTCCATCACGACCTCGCTCGTGGTCGCCGGCCCGCACACCCTGACGGCGAGTTTCACCCAGGTGGGCAGGGAAATCAAAATCATCGCGAACATCACCGTGGACGGGGTGCTTGACATTGGAAAAACGTCGGGGCTTGGCGTCTTCGCCAACGGCTCCACGGTGCCGGGCTCCGTGACGGAGACGAAGCTCGCCCATGGCGAGGAGAAAGCATACTACAAAGGCGACCGCGCGACGCTGGACGCCACCGTGCCGCTCGCGCTCCGGGACACCTATGTGTTCATGGCATGGGAGGAGGGGGATGCCGCGACCCGCGAGTTCACCCCCCTGCTTGCGAGCAGGACCGTCACCGCCCACTACCGCACCAAGGCCAAACTGACGATGGCGATCTCGCCGGCGGGCATCGGCACGACCGTGCCCTCGGTCGGCGAGCACCCGTTGCCCCCCGACTCGGAGCGTGATTACTATGTCGGCAAAGTCATCCCCACGGTGAGCACCGACCTCACGCCCGACACCCTGGACTACTATGCCTTTACCGGCTGGACCACCGTCGGCGGCGCCGGGCCGTCGAACCCGGCCGCCACCATCACCAGCATCGGGCTGGATGTCAGGGAAAAGACGCTCACCGCCAACTACGTCCCCGGCCACCGCCTGGAAGTCCGGGTGAAATATGAGAGCGAGACCGACGCCTCCCAGCCCGTGCAGTTCACCACCGTGCCCGGCAGCCGCGACAGCCAGGCCTCCGGCGGCGTCTCCCTCCCCGGGGGCGGCACAAACAGCGCCGGCATCTGGCAGCCGGGCCCGGAGGTCTGCTATGATTCGCTGCGCACGATGCCGGCCGGCGCGGATGTCGAAATCCGGGCTTATGCCGCCAGCCCGTATTACCGGTTTGCCGGCTGGATTCAAAACGAGGGCGACACCCCGTCCGGCGGCCCGAACCTCGTGGTGCGCATGGACGAGCCCAAGACCTACACCGCCGTGTTCGAGCGCGTCCGCGTGCAGCTCAAGGTCCACACCGTCCCGGCCGACGTCTCCGGCGTCAAAGCCGAGGCGGTGACGAAGGCGAAACTCATTGCGGGCGGAGGAGTCGAGCCGCGGGTTTACGAAGTGTTCTACGGCCATAATCCGGTGCTTGAGGCGTCCTCCACCAATTCCGAATTCGGCTTCTCCCGCTGGATTCGGGGCGGTTCCTACACCGCACTCTTGCCGGGGGAAGTCGCGATAACCACCAATCCTTGGACGCCCGGGGAGCTTGTCGCGCCGGTGACGGAAGTCATGGCCGTCTTCACGGGCGGCGGGGGCACCCGGAGGCTGTTCCTGTTCACCGAGCCCGAGGACAGTGTCGATATCCACCACGTTGACGCGCCCGGCGCCATAAGCCGGACTTACACCACCATGACCTTCCCGGACGGGAAGACCCGCCCCGTGTGCATCGCTTATGTCGCGGTAAGCTCGGAATCCACCTATACGCTCATCGACATCCATGCCGACTCCGCGGCGAAGGACCAGCCCGGGGACCGGCTCACGAGCGACGGCGCGTCGTATGGCTTTGTCCACTGGGAAGCCGAAGAGTATAATTTCGACCGCGGCGCGGCGGACGGCTATTTGCAGGATGCTTACTCGGCCGACACGAAAATCAAGTATCCCCGTTCCACGGAACTCACGGGGGACGGTTCGCTCTATTACACCGCCATTTACGGCCCTCCGGGCGGTCATCTCCTCGTCCTCAGGCTGGATCTGGGCAACGAGGACGGCTCGCCCCTGGACATCGACGAGAGATACAAGGATGACTTCAAGCAGATCATCGGGTTCAACGATTTGCTGGGCAACATCAACGGAAGCACGAGAAACCGCAGCGGCAACCCGGTGCTGTTTGTAAATCGTGTCGTTCCGGAAAAAAGGGCCATTTTCTCCGGTGAACATGATGAAACATTCAGCGCCGACGAGGTATTCAAAGCCAGCCCCTATAATATCTATCAATGGACGCATGAAAGACCTTTCGGCACGGTGATCGCGCGGGCGACCGGCGACAACCCGACGTTCGTCATGGGGGGGACGTCCGTGCCCGCCACGCCCGCGCCCGCGCCCGCCGCCGCCGCCGCGCCGTCCGCAGCCGCAGCCGCAGCACCCTCCGCCGCAGCCGCAGCGCCATACGCTTGGAGCGGCTGGGGTTGGGTCTGGGGGCATGGAGGATGGGGCTGGGTGAGACAATCCTCCGCGGGCACCGACTATGGCGTCCACAGCGGGGTGACCGGGGAAAGTGAGCGGGTCACCGCCTACGTGGATCTGCTGCAGAACAGGGTCAGCATGACCACGCCCGCCTTCATCCAGCCGCCGACATGGCCGACGACCCCCGTGGTCGCAAATCCAGGCGACTTCACCTTCCTCCTCTACGATGTGACCCAGGTGCCGATGGACATATTCCTGGCCAAGACTATCGATTCCCCGCCCGCCCCCTATGTGAAACAGGCCATGCGTGCGACCGGCGGCACGCCGCCGGTGCTCAATCTCACCAGCGTGCCCGCGAATTACCGGCACGCGGGCTGGAGCCTCGACGGCAGCACCACGGCCGCCTTCGCCGGGTCCGGGTTCACCTGGGCCTCCTGGCCGTCGCGCTGGCCCAAGAAACTTGAGGAGGACATTGAGGTGACGCCGGTTTACATCCGCCAGATGGAGGTCACGGCGACGCTGAGGGCAAGCGACGAGGCCGTCGGCGGCTTTGGCCGCAATTTCGGCGACAAGGTTGAATTCATGGGACGCGGCACCATCGACAAGGGAACTTTGACCCTGTCCTCCACCCGTGACTACGGGAGCATCGTCCAGTTCAAGGCCAAGCCCGACGCCAGCCAGCATCATGTCCTCGAAAAATGGATCGTCGAGAAAGCCACGGCCGACGGCGGCACGGTGTTCGATCCCGCCGACACGCAGGAATTCCTCGAGGACTCCGACGCCGCGGAAATCCTGCTTGAGCTTGCCGTGGACTGCCCGATCAAGGTCACGGCGGTGTTTGGCTACAAGAAATTCCCGTTCCATGCCAATGTCGCCGACAGCCTGGACGGCGCAAAGCATGGCAAGGTCATGA
>JAITDF010000159.1 GCA_031282705.1 Opitutaceae bacterium
CTGATGTTACGCGGCTCTGACGTACCGCAGACTTCCAAGTCTGCTCCGAAGCTCATGCCTGATTGCGGGTTCGCGGCCAAGCGTGAGTTTTAAGCAGGTTTGGAAACCTGCGGTACGACTGAACCGCGTAACATCAGTGAAATAATCCGTCCGGCGGCGCGAGCGGGGCGCGAACGCAGGCTGGCAGACTGTCGCTTCGCTCGAAATCAGGTCTGCTTGGAAACTCACACTTGGTTGCGGGCTTTTTGCGGGCCTCCGGCCGGGAAGCAGGTTTGCTTTTGAGCGGAGCGGCAGTCTGCCAGCCTGAGGCACATGGCGCTGCCGCGCCGGCGTCTGACGCACCGCAGACTTCCAAGTTTGCTTCTTCCGTGCGGGACATGATTTTTCAAAGCTCCCATAAGTGACAGCCCCCTTTTTTTGGGCCGCCTTGCAAACTGTCCGATGTCAAAAAAGTTTCCCGCCGCGTTTCATGTGCTTGGATAAGGCGGCCCGTCCCGCCCGCCTCCATCTTGTTTTCCGACGATGAAACCAACTCCCGCCCTGCCGCTCCCGCGCCTCCGCGTCCTCGCCGTTTCCCTCGCGCTCTCCGCCACGCCCGCCGCGCCCGCCGCATCCGTGTCCACGCCCGCCGCATCCGCCGCCTTCGCCGCGCCTGCCGCGCCCGTGTCTGCGCCCGCGACACCCACGACACCCGCGATACCCGCCGCGCGCATGTTTCAGCCGCACGGACTCCAGCCCAACCTTGTCAACAACATCGCGCGCCCGCTGCGTTATGCGCCCGAAGGGTGCGACTTCGTCATCGAAAACGGCGGCGAATTTTTCAACCGCCCGCTCTACGGCGGCAACACCGCCTTCCGCGTCGATGCCGGCGACATGCCCGAATTTTCGCTCTACCTGCCCGGACGCGGCGGCAACCTCCGCCTCGGCCTCCGCGCGGCGGACGGCTCCGCGAAATGGCTGCACGAAGCCGCCCGCATCACCGCCCGCTACCGCCCCGGCGGGATGCTTTACGAAATCCGCGACCCGCTCCTCGGCGCCGGCGCCGTGCTGCGCCTCCACGCCATCGCGCTCCACCAGACCGACGGGCTCATCGTGCGCATCGAAACCGCCGGCGCGCCGGCGCGCGGCGCGGAGCTTGTCGCGGCCTACGGCGGCCTCGACGGCAAACGCGGCAGGCGCGACGGCGACATCGGCACCGAGGACGTGCCCATCGGCGAATATTTCCAGCTCAAGCCCGGCGCCTGCGCCGGCAACACCTTCGCGCTCGACGGCCCGCGCTTCATCCTGCGCGCGCCCCCCGCGACCATCGCCGGGCTGTTCCCCGCCGCCGCGCGGCTCGCGCTGGCCGACGCCGCGCAATGGTCCTCGCCCGCCGCGCTCCTCGCCTCCGCCGGCGATGGCACCGGCGGGACCGGCGGCGGCGGCGGTGACGGCACTGGCGGCGTGGACGGCGGCGCGAGCGGCGGCGGCGTGCCTGCGCTGCGGACCCCGGTTGTCATCGCCGTGATGCCGCTCGCCGGCGACGGCGGCTTAGGCGGCGGCGGCACCCTCGGCGGCAGTCCCGCCGCCGCCGCCACCGCCGCGCCGCTTTTCATCTGCCTGCAACGTATCCAGGAAACAAATACCGCCGCCGCCGCTGCCGCCGCCACTACCGCTGCCGCCGTCTCCACCGAACTCGACGATTACGCCGCCGTCACCGCCGCCGGGCGCCCCGGCGCGAAACCCGCGCCCGTGCCCATCCCGCTCGCGCCCGCCTGCGCCGCCGCCGACCTCCCGCGCGTCTTCGACGAGGCCGACGCGCATTTCGCCGCCGTGCGCGCGCAAATCGCGGTCGAGACGCCCGACCCGTTCATCAACGCCGCCGTCGCCGCGCTCAACGTCGGCGCCGACGCCGTCTGGGACGAGCCGCAGGGCGCGGTCATGCACGGCGCGATCGCCTGGCGCGCCAGGCTCCTCGGCTGGCGCGGCCCCTACGCGATGGACGCGCTCGGCTGGCACGACCGCGCCCGCCGCCACCTCGCCTACTGGGCCGCGCGCCAGAACACCGACCCCGTCCCCGAAAAACTCCCGCCGCCCGACGAGGACGCCAACCTCGCCCGCAGCGAGGCCGCGCTCCACAGCAACGGCGACATCTCCCACTCGCACTACGACATGAACGCCGTCTATATCGACGCGCTCTTCCGCCATTTCCTCTGGACGGGCGGCCTCGATTTCGCCCGCGGCCTGTGGCCGGTGATCGAGCGCCACCTCGCGTGGGAGCGCCGCCTCTTCCGCCGCGAATTCGGCCCCGAAAAACTCCCGCTCTACGAAGCCTACGCGCAAATCTGGGCCAGCGACGACCTCCAATACCACGGCGGCGGCGTCACCCACGCCAGCGCGTATAATTTCCTGCACCACGCCCAGGCCGCCCGCCTCGCCCGCCTCCTCGGCGAAAACGGCAAGGCCGCGCTTTATGAAAACGAGGCCGCGCTCATCGCCCGCGCCATGCGCGAATTTCTCTGGATGCCGGACAAAAAAATGTTCGGCGAATTTCGCGACTGCCTCGGCCTCCGGCGCCTGCACGAAAGCCCCGCGCTCTGGACCTTCTACCACGCGCTGGACGCCGGCCTCGCCACCCCGGACGAAGCCGCCGGCATGGTGCGCCACTACGCCGCCGAATACCTCCGCCGCGCCATCCCCGTGCGCGGCCCCGGCGTGCCCGCCGACGAGCCTTACGCCGTGCTCCCGACCACCGACTGGATGCCCTACACCTGGTCGGTCAACAACGTCGTCATGGGCGAAAACATCCACGCCGCGCTCGCGCTCTGGCAGGCCGGCGCGCCGGAGCACGCGTTCCGCCTCATGAAAAGCGCGCTGCTCGCGAGCATGTTCATGGGCGTCTGCCCCGGCAACGTCGGCTCGCTCAATTACCTCGACGTTTACCGCCGCGAGTCGCAGCGCGATTTCGCCGACGGCGCCGGCGTCGCCGCGCGCGCGATCGTCGAGGGCCTTTTCGGCATCCGCCCCGACGCCCTCGCCGGCGAGCTTCTCATCGCGCCCGGCTTCCCCGGAAAATGGACGCGCGCCTCGATCCGGCACCCCGACGTGAGCTGCGCCTACGAGCGCGATGGCGCGGTGCAAAAATTCACCATCGGGCAGCACGGCCCGCGGCCGGTGCCCGTCACGCTGCGCATCCCCGTCCTGGGCACCGCCGCGACGGTCAAGTGCGCCGGCACCGGCGCCGGCGAAACCCGGACGCTGCGCGCGCGCAATCTGCCCGGCCAATATCTCGCCATCGAACGCCTCTCTCCCGCGAAAAAACTGGAGATCGAAATCACATGGAGCGGCGACGGCATTTTTTATCCCGACGTGGATGGCGAGGGGGCATTCGGCGGGCGCGATACCGAGGTATTCCTGCAACGGCTTCTGAACCCGCCCGTCGATTGGAACGCCCCGCCCGCCGCGGACGCGAAGTTCGACGCCGTCCCCCTCGCGCCGCATTTCAACGACCGCGTCACGCAAATCTTCAAAAACGAATACCGCTCGCCGCGCCCGCCCCGCGTCTCGCTCGCGATTCCGAAGCAAGGCATCGGCGCGTGGGCCGGCCACGTGCACGCCACCGCCGGCATCGACGACGCCGGCCTGCGCGCCGCCGCCCGCGCCGGCGGCGGCCGCGTCACGCTCCCCAACGGCGTTTTCTTCGCCACGCCGGGCGCGCCGGACGCGCCGAACATCCTTTTCACGTCGCTCTGGGACAACCACCCCGGCGAGGCGGACGTCCCCCTCGCCGGACGGGCGCGCCGTGCGTATTTCCTGATGGCCGGCTCGACCAACTGGATGCAAAGCCGCATCGACAACGGCGAGGTGCTCGTCGCCTACGCCGACGGCACGCGCGCCCGCCTCGCACTGCGCAACCCCGACACATGGTGGCCCATCGAGCAGGACCTGTTTTACGACGACTACCAATTCCGCTGCGACACGCCGCCGCCCGCGCGGTTGAACCTGAAAACCGGCGAATTTCGCGCGCTCGATGCGGACGGATTCAAGGGCAAAGGCCGCGTCATCCCCGGCGGCGCGGCGACCGTGCTGCATCTCCCGCTCGCCCCGGAAAAAGAGCTGCGCTCGCTGACCCTGCGCACTCTGAGCAACGAAGTCATCATCGGCCTCATGGCCGTGACGCTGGAACGGTGAAAAAACCACGCCGGTGTCCGGCCGGCTCTGACGTAGCGCCACGCTGGCGGCCTGACGTCCCGCAGACTCCCAAGCCTGCTCCAACGCCCACGGCGGGTGTTCGCGGCCTTTTCGCAAGGCCGGGCCTGTCCGCACGCCCGTTTGCACGTCCTTTCGCGGGCCTTCGGCCCGTGGAAACCTGCGGCACGTCACGCCCACGGCGGGTTCGCGGGCGAGTGGGATTGCAAAAGGCAGTGGAGGCGGGATGCGGCGGGCAATCTTTCGGGAGTGCCAAGGCCCTCCGGGGCGGGCCAATAAATTGGCCCGTCAAAAGCGGGAATAAATTCCCGCACTCCATAAAAAGACCGGC
>JAITDF010000202.1 GCA_031282705.1 Opitutaceae bacterium
GTGATTTCAAGGCTGTAAGGCGGTGTCCACGCGCCGCCGGCGTTTTTCCCGTTGATTTTGACTTTCGCGAGCAGGGCGACTTTGCCGAGGTCGAGGCGGAGTTTTTTGTCTTTTGGCAATTCGCCGAGGTGGAGTGTGGTGGTGTAGCGGGCGACGCCGGAGAAGTGGCGGATGCGGGAGTCGGGGTGTTTCGACCAGTCTTGCAGGGCGGCGAAAACAACGGGTTCGGCGGGGCCGCGTTTGACGGGGTCGCTTTCAAAACGGACTTCCCACGGCGCGGCGGCTTTGGCGAGGACTTCGCCCTGCGGGAAATTGGCGGCGAGGCCGGCGGCGCCGGTTCCGGCGACGGGTTTGCCGACTTTTTCGCGGAAGACGACGAAGGCGCTCTCGGAGGGTTCAAGCTGGAGCGGAACGGCGGTGGCGCGGGCGTCTTGCGTGTAAGCGGGGAGCTTGCGGCGTTCGCCGGTGACGGGGTTCCAGTGCTCGGGTTGTTTGCCGGTGACGCGGAAATGCGGGGTGATTTGGACGCGGCGTTCGCTTTGGTTGGTGATGAAGAAAATGTCGGCGTCGGCGGCGATGCGGCGGGTGTGGAGCACGGGCGCGGCGGGTTCCACGGCAAATTCGGGGGAGAGGCCGAGGTGTTCAAAAACATCCTCCAAACGGACACCGGTGAAGATTTGTCCTTTGCCGTAGAGCCGGTGGCGGGCGGGGGCGGCGCTCCAGAGCTTGGCGGCGAGGGCGCGAACTTCGGCGTCGGCGGCGGGATAGTTTTGCAGGCTGGGCGAGCGGGAGGGCGGCGCGCCGAGGACGGTGGCGCCGTCGGCGACGAGTTGTTCGATTTTGCGCAGGAGTTCGGGGCGCATGGTGTCTTGCGGCGGCAGGACGAGGACGCGGTAGGTCATGCCGTGCGGGAGGACGAGCCGGCCGTCTTTGACGGCGAGGTCGCGGAGGATGACTTCGGCGTTGATGTAGTCGTAGTTGTAGCCTTTGGGGAGGGCGGGTTCGCGGATGCCGGTCATTTTCGGGGTGTCCTCGCCGATGAAGTAGGCGACATCGGCGGAGTGCCGGCCTTGCTGGAGCATGAAATTGCAACGGCGCAGGTAGAGGGTGAAGAGGTCAATATGGGGGAACCACGAGTTTTTGCGGTTGAACTCGGCGCCAAACCACGCGGTGACGCCCGGGTAGTCGTCGTTATCGTATTGCTGGATATAGACATGGAGGAGGCTGCTGTTGACGCCTTCGGTGAAAGCCCAGTCGCCGCGGCGTTTGAGGCGGGCGGGGTGGCGGCGAAATTCGTCGCCGCCGCTGGTGAAGGACTCCGCCCAGACGCGCTTTTTTCCGTAAATGTGGGCGCAGGAGGAGGCGCAGCGGTTTTCAATGGAGCCGAGGTTTCCTTCGCTCCAAAACTCGCCGCCGACTTCGTCGGATTGTCCGCCGTATTGGAGAAATTCGGCGGGGAAACCCCAATGGCCGTAGTTTTCGAGCCAGGTGGTCACGCCGTGTTTGTTGGAGGCGTCGCGCAAGCCGCCGACATAGTCGTAGGCGACCTTGTCCGCGACGAGGCGGCGGACGTCCCAGAGGAAGCGATCCGAGAGGTCGGGGCTGCCGACGGTGTGGCCGTGGTAGGCGGGAAGGAAGGGCAGGGGGTCGTAGCCGTAGCGCCCGCGGAATTGTTCGAGGAATCCGTCGGTAAAGTTTTGGCCGCCCGTTTCGTAACTGTCGAGGACGGCGACTTTAAAGCTCTTGCGCTCGGCGGCGGGGACACGGCGGATGATTTCGCCGAGAAAGGCGTCGAAGTGGCTTGTGGTGTGGGTGCGGCTCATTTTGTCAACTTCAAGGCCGATGCCCTGCGGGGAGGAGGGGGAATTGCGCGTGCCGGTGGGGGTCATGCCGGTTCGCAGGATAACCCATTCGCCTGCGGGGACTTGCCACGAAAGGGTGCCGTCGGCGGCGAGGTGTCGGGAGATGTCGCGGACATCGTCGGGTTTGAGGGCGGCGGCGGTGTCGCCGGTTTGGCTTTCCCAGAGGTAGTCGCCCCAACTCAGAGTGGGGTGCTGGATCATTTTCGCCAGTGTTTTTTCGGGGAAACGCTCGACAATCGGCGTGGGCGTGAGGGAGAGGCGCGCGAGGGTGGCGTCGCCGCCGACGCGGGTGAAGACGAGGCGGAACTCGTCGGATTTGACTTCGGGAAAGGAGATGACCACGGGGGCGCGGGGATTGAAGCCGACATTGGGGTTGAAGTTGACGCGGCTGATGTCAAAGGCGCGGATGGTGCGAAATTCGCCGTTTTCCCGCGCCTGCACCTCGCAATGGGCGGAGACGCTTCCCTCAAACTGGAGAAAGAGGCTGCGGGCGGCGGCGGCGGCGGGAAGTTTGACCCCGAAGTAAGCGGGACCGCCGCGGGGAATTTTCACGGGGACAAGTGCGCCGTTCGAGGGCGGTTTGATGTTGTCCGAGTGGACGAGTTTCGCGCCTTCGGCGAGGAAAAGGCTGGCGCGGTTGCCGGGTTGCGCGGGGAAGGCGAGGACTTTCACGTCTTGGAAATTTTTCGCGGGCGCGGGGAGTTTTTCGACAAAATCTTT
>JAITDF010000269.1 GCA_031282705.1 Opitutaceae bacterium
GGGGGGGGCGCGGGGCCGGGCGCGGCTATGGTGTGATTTTCACGCCCTTGCGGAAGAAGGTGGGCACGTCGAGGTCCTGGCCTTCGAAAAGGTTGCGGTCGGTCTCTTCAAAGGGGCCGCGTTTCTCCTCCTTGGTGAAGCCAAACTCGTTTTGCACGGCGGGCGGCGCCGGCGCCCTCCCCTGCCCTTCCGGCGCGGGGGGGCGGCCCGGCAACCGGCCGCCCACGGCGCCGGGGCCGGGCGGCACGCCGTCCGGGGCGGGCGTTTTCCCGGGAGGAGGCGGCACCGGGCCGGGGCGCGCGGGGCCGGGCGCGCGGGCGGGCGCGGAGACGGACGGGCGGGCGGGCGGGCGCACCATGCGCGGGCCGACGCTGTCGTCGGCCGTGCCGATGACGCAGACTTCGATGCGGCCGGGCATGGCTTCGTCGATCACCGCGCCCAAGGTGATGTGCGCCTCGCGGCTGACGAATTTTTCGCTCACGGCGGCCATGATGTCGTTCACCTTGGGCAGCGTGAGGTCGGCGCCGCCGATGATGCTGACGAGCAGGCGGTCGGCTTTCCGGGAAAATTCCGGTGCGTGCAGCAGGGGGCAGGCGTGCAGGCTGTCAATCGCGTCCCGCGCGGCGTTTTCGCCGGCGCCGGCGCCGAGGCCGAAGAGGGTTTTTCCGCAGGGGCGGGTGAAGGCGCGCCGGAGGGCCGCGTAATCGAGGTTGATGAGGCCGGTGCGGTCCATCATCGCCCGGAGGGCGCGCACGCCGCGCCCGATCCATTGGTCGGCGCGGGTGAACGAGGCGGGCACGCCCTCGTCTTCGCCGGCCTCCTGGAGCAGCAGGTTGTTGGGCAGCGGGACCACGGCGTCGCAGGCTTTGCGCAGGGCGGCGAGCCCTTCCGCGGCCTGCGCGGCGCGGCGGCCGCCCTCGAAACTGAAGGGCATGGTGACAAATGCGATGACGCCGGCGCCGGCGCCGGCGGCCTCTTCGGCCACGAGGGGGGCGGCGGCGCCGCCGGTGCCGCCGCCCATGCCGGCGACGAGGAGGACGAGGTCGCAGTCCCGCACCGCGGCGGCGATTTTTTCCCGGTCGGCCTCCGCCGCCGCGCGCCCGAGCGCGGGGTCGCCGCCCGTGCCCAGCCCGCGCGTGACGCCGCGGCCGATGAGCACCTTGTCCCGCACGGGCGAGGCGGAGAGCGTCCGGTGGTCGGTGTTGATGATGGCGCGCCGGAGCAGCCCGGGGTTTTCCATTTCCAGGCGGCCAACGACGTTGGCGCCGGCGTCGCCGATGCCGATGAGTTTGATCGCGATGCCGCCGGCGGCGGCGATGTCGCCGGCGGTAGCAATGTCGCCGGCGGCGAGGGCGGTGCCGGCGGCAGGGGTGGCGGCAGGGTCGAGGTCGGGGTCGGCGGCGGCGGCGGAGTCGGGGTCGGGGGCGGAGGCAGGATCGGCGGCGGGAGCGGCGACGGGGTCGGCGGTGCCGGCGGGGTCGGCGCCGGCGGCGGCGCGGTCGGCGGGGGAGGCGGTGTTGAGGGGGAGTTCGTCCATGTGCGGCACGCGCGTTGCGCTGGTGTGGAATCAGGCCGGAAGTGGCGAGTAGCGGGCTGGGGGAAGGATGGGAGATATGGGAGGAATGGGAGATATGGGAGATATGAGAGACATGAGAGACATGGGAGAGATGGGAAAATGGGAGAGACGGGCGGGCGGAGAGGAGTGGGCGGGAGGAGAAGAGTGGGCGGGATGGGCAGTCAGGAAAAAAGTTTCCGCAACCAGCCGCCCTTCGCGCGGGGGCCGGGGGCGGCGGGGGCGGTGGTGGAGTCCAGGCCGAAGTGAAGCAGGCCGAGCACCGTCGCCCAGCCGGGGTCGCGCAGTTGTTCGTGGATGCGACCGGGGAACTCGCCGGCGCGCGCGGGCAGGCCGAAGACCGCCGCGGCGGCGTCGGCGATGCCGGGCAGTTGCGAGGTGCCGCCGGTGACCACCACGCCGGACACGGCCTGATCGGGCGAAAACTCCGGGCCGAGGCGTTTTTTCACTATCTCGAAAATCTCCGCGACGCGCAGCGAGGTGATGAGCTCGATGGAGTTTTTTGAGAGCTGGCGGTCGCCGATGCCGCGGTCGCCGTCGAGCCAGACTTTTTCACCTCTGTCGCGCGTGACAACGACGCCGCTCCCGAAGCGCGTCTTTGTCTTCTCGGCCTGCCCCTCGCCCAGGCGCAGGCCGTTGCAGAGGTCGTTGGTGAGGTGCAGCCCGCCGACGGGGACGACGCCGGTCATGCAGGCGCACCCGGCGCGATAAAGCACATAGTCGGTCGTGCCCGCGCCGATGTCGATGGCGATGACGCCGCCCGCGCGCTCCTCGGGCGTGGTGACCATGATGCCGGAGGCGAGGCTGGAGAGGATGAGCGCGTCAACCTTGAGGTTGAAGCCGCGGACCATGTCGAGGTTGCTGGCGAGGCGCGCACTGTCGCCGTGCACCATCCAGTAGCCGACCTTGAGCACGCGGCCCCGGAGGTTTCTCGCGTCGGACACGATGCTCCCGTCGAGGAAAAACGGCTGCCGGATGCCGTCGTCCACGAGCGCGCGCCCGTCGGGCAGTTCGCGCCCGGTGGCGAGTTCGCAGACGCTGTCGATGTCCGCCTGCGTGACCCGGTAGTCGGCGCTCCGCACGTTGACGGAGGCTTCGTTATAAAAGCCTTCCAGATGCCCGCCGGTCTGCGCGAGGAAGACGCGGTCGATGCGCAGGCCGCCCGCGCCCGACTCGGCCTCGTGGATGGCCGTGTGCGCGGCATCGCCCGCCGCGCGCAAATCGACCACGTCGCCTTTCACGACGCCGCGCGACTGGCACTCGCCCTTGCTGATGATGTTGAGCGAGGGCCCGCGCCCGTGCGAAATCTCGCCGATGAGGACGCGGATTTTGGACGAGCCGATTTCGATGGCGCCGATGGTCTGTATCTTGGAACTCACGGTGGGAGGCGGGCGGAGGCGGTGGGAGGCGGTTGAATGCGGGCGAAGGCGGTTGGCGGCGGTTGGCGGTTGAAGGGTTCAGGGGTGGAAAACAAATCCTTCCCGCACCTCGCGCACCTCCCGCCCCTCGCGCGGGCGCGACGGCGGCGGGGCGGGGCGCGACGGGGCGGGGAGCAGCGGCGGCGCGTCGTAGGTGACGGGCACTTGCAGGCCGCTCACGGTGCGGCCGACGGAGAGGTCGATGCTCTTGATCGGGCCGGCGCCGGGCCGCGCGCGCGACGCGTCCACGATGTAGTCGAGCCGGGCGATTTGCGTGAAAAAGTCGTCGCGCGTGCCGAAGGTGAGCGTCCCCACGTCGGCGGAGCGCACCACCAGCACGCCGTCGGGCGCGAAGCGGTCGAGCGAGATCGAGTGCCAGCGCGCAAACAGCTCCGGGATGTAGGCGCGCGCGGTGCCGATGAGGCTGGCGACGGTCTCCATGCCCTCGACCGGCGCGAAGCCCGCGCCGTCCCCCGCGCGGCGCAGGCGCACGCCGGCGAGGTGCGGCAGCGACGCGACCCGCGCCTCCGGGTAGTTGACCCCTTGATACACGACGCCGGCGCGGTCCACCAGGAACTCCGCGGGTTCGCCGCCCGGCTCGCGCGCCACGAGGCGGGCGACCGGGTCGCGCTCCTCGATCGTCACGGCCAGCGTGTCGGGGAACTCGCGCACGAGCACGGCGGTGCGCACCTGCCCGGAGGCGAGCAGCCGGTCGCGGAGCGAAAACAAGTCCAGCGCCATCATGGCGGTGCCGGGCGGGATCGCGAGCGCCCGCCCGGCCCAGTCGCTGTCGAGCACGCCGTTGGTCTGGAATGCGATGGTTTTGAGCGGCTCGCCCTGCGCGGGCGCCTTGATGCGCATGGGGTCCGCCTCCCACATGCGGTAAAGCTCGAAGCCCGTCCACGCCCCGGCGCAAAGGACGGCGATGCCGCCGACGGTCCTGAGCGTGGAGAATGCGCGGCGGCGGCGGCCCGCCGGGGCCATCACGCTGCGCGGGAGCGGCTCGCTCGCGAGGTCCCGCCACGACGGCGGCCGCTGCCGGGCGGTGTTTCCTGGTGGTGCTTTTTTCATGTGTTTTCCGGTCGCCCCCGCGCAGCCAGGAAACGCCGCGCCGCGGGCGAAACCATTTCCCTGACCAGGGCGGTGAAGTCCAGTCCCGCGCAACGCGCGCTCATGGGCAGCAGGCTGGTCTCCTTCATGCCGGGCAGCGTGTTTATTTCCAGCAGAAACAATTCGTTTTCCCCCGACAATATGAAATCGACGCGCGCGTAATCGCGGCAGCCGCAGGCGGCGAACGCCGTCTCCGCCGCGGCCTGCGCGGCGCGCGCGGCGGCGGCGGCGAGCGGCGCGGGCGCGAGGTATTCGGTCGCGCCCTTGGTGTATTTGCTCGCGTAGTCATACACGCCGGAACGCGGGCGGATTTCCACCACGCCCAGCGCGCGGCCGGCCAGCACGCCGACGGAAAGCTCGCGCCCGCGCACGCGGCGTTCGACGAGCCAGAGGCGGGGCGGCGGCGGCGGCGGCGGTGGCGCGGAGGGATGGGAGATATGGGAGATATGGGAGGAATGGGAGGGATGCGAAAAAGGGGAAGGATGCGGCGCTGGCGGCGCTGGAGGCGCTGGCGACGCTGGCGACGCTGACGGCGGCGCCGCCGCTTCCGACAGTGCCGCTCCCGACGGCGCCGCTCCC
>JAITDF010000271.1 GCA_031282705.1 Opitutaceae bacterium
CGCTCATGCGGCTGTTCGAATAGTCATTGCGCAGCAACGCGCCCGCGCCGAGCGTGACGCTGCCGCCGCCTTGGAACGCAAGGCCGGGCGCGTCGGTCTGGTTCGTGGCGGCCCGGACCAGAAAGACGTTGCCGTCGCCGCCAATCGCGAGCACGGCCGTGGGCGCCACGTTGAATATGAAATGGCTGTTGCCAATCACCGCGCCGCCGTCGGCCGCGCCGAGCAGGGTATAATTGCTGCCGTCGAGAAAAGCCATCGTGTGTTGCACGGCGGCCCCCTGGCGAAACACGGCCGCGCCTTGCTTCGTGATGGTTCCGCTCCCCGCAAAGGTGAGGAGGGCGTTGCCGGAGGCGCCGCCAAACTGGTTCGCGGTCGCATTGCCGGCGGCGATGACCGCCGAGCCGTTCCACCAGTTCAAACCGGCGCCGCTCCATATGCCGGAGCCGCCCGCCGTGCCGCTTTGCGAGCCGTCGGGTGTCCATGTATATTCCACCTGCTGCGCCATTGCGCGCAGGCCCAGCGCCAGTGCCAGGACCGCCAGCGGTCCGCGGAAAATCCGTAGTGTTTTGGTCGAGGTTGTCATGCTTTGTTCTCCGTTGGGTTGATCTGCCATTTGATTGATGTTTTCGGGTTGCATTGCTATCTGTATAGAGGTGTGGCGCGCACGTCCGCCCCGCCCGGACTTTGCGCGGGTGAAATCCAGAGGAGGGGAATCCCGTCCTCCTGCGCCCTCGCGGGAAGAAATGCCGCCTCCTCGCGCGGCGCGGCGGCGGCTGCTTTTTCAACCGCGCCGCCTGTTTTATATTCGGCAATCGCCCGTCCTGCGTCCAGCGCGCGCGCGGGCGCGTTCAAGGCGGGATTTGTGCGTGCGTCATATAATCCGGTTCCGGCGCGGAAATATTTAAGCGGGAAGCCGTCCTCCCCTTCGCGCCCGGCGGCCGCGGCGGCAAGCTCATCGCCATTGGCGGCATTGCCGTCAAATTCCCCGCCGGCGACCGCCGCCCAGCGTCCCTCGCTGCCCGGGACGGTCCGGTATGCGCCATGCGAGCCGGGCCTGAAGAGGAAAATCGGCGTCGCATTTTCGCCGGCCGCGCCGATTCCCGCCACTTCGTCGCCGGGGGCGGCGGGGTCGAAATTGCCCGCGGTGATCGCGTTCAGGGGAGCCGGCAGCGCGTCCGTCCCGCCCGCCCAGTCCGGGCGCCCCGGATCGAAATAGTATATTTTCTGCGCTTCGCCGGCGGCGGCGGGCGCGGGAATCACGGCGACCTCAAGATACGGTCCGCCCGGAATAAAATCGCCGGTGGCGACATCATGCCAGGGCCGCGTGTTTTCCGTCGCGAGCCGCCACACGCCCGCATCCTTGAGGTTTTTTATATCGAGGCCGAATCCGCGCCGGAAGATGAAAACCGGATATTTCCCGGCGGCATCGGGGCCGCCGGCCACGGCGGCTATCTCGGCCTCCGCGTTCACATGAATCCACCCTTTTCCCGGTATCATGTTGCCGCCCGCGATTGCCTTCCATCGCACCGGGCTGCGGCCGCAACGGTCAAGCTCCACGCCGCGCTGGTCATAGATGATGATGGTATAAAAATCCTTTCCTTCGACATTGGAAACCGGCCTGTCCCAAATGACCGCGATTTCGTCGCCGGGCAGGTGCGCCACATAGTCGGCGACGGCGACATCCACGGGCGTGGCGCCGCTCGCCTCCATCTGCCGGAATGTCGGCCCCCCGGCAAGCGTCTCCCCGCGCATGACCGCCGCCTTGAAGCTGCCGCGGCTCGGCGGATGCAGGGTGACGTTGCCGCGCGTGACAAGGTGAAAAATCCGGTCCCTGTCACTTATCTTGCTATAGGCGCAGGTATTGGTGTTCGATTGATAGGAGCAATAGTCGCCAAATCCGCGCGTATCGGACGCGTGCGTCCACAACCAGACATCCGCCCCGGCGGTGTTCTGGATTATATGTTCGTTGAGCACCTTGTAAAACACGCAGTGGACCACGATGTCGCGGTCGCACTTTGCAAAGACATTGTCCGCGATGTGATTCTGGTCGGTGTTTATCTTGATGCCGATGCGGCACTCATCGAATGTGTTTTCGCGCACGGTGATGTCGTGCGTGTAGCAGCGCCCTTCGAGCGAACGATCCTTCACGTCCACCACTCCGGAACGCGCGCCGATGTCAACCGCCAGGTGGTAGGCTTCAAAACGGTTGTTTCGGATGTCGATATGATGCGCCGCATGGCCGCGAATGTCACCGCCTTCGCCGGAATTCCTAAAAATCGAGATGGCTGTCCTGTGCTTTGGCACCCGGCGCTCCGGCACCGAGGGCCGTGTGAACGTGTTGTTTCTGATGGTATATTCATAACACGCGTCAAGCACGATGTCCCCGTAGGAGTGCGCATGGGCGTTGACCGAGTTGTCACTGAAAACGCAATTTTCAAAGAGCCAGCCGCCCGAGTTGTATTCGCCATAAACCCCGCAATTCAGCGATTCGCGGATCACGCAATTGCGCACCGTGCCATTCCTGCCGCGGGGGAAGACGCCGATTGACGAACGCCCGAGCACGCAATTTTCCATGGTGATGCGGCGGCGGTGCCCGTGGTGCGTCTCAAAGGCGCGGTTGAAGCCGAGCAGCGTGAGATTGCGTATGAACGTCCCCTCGCCCGAGGTCGTGCCCCGCTGATACGCGTGAAGCGCGACCTTTGGCGGGTTATACTCGGCCTCGCGCAGGACGGGGGCGCCGCCGTCGCTCGTGTATCCGGCGTTTTCATAGTATTTCGCGACCGTGCCCCTCATCAACGGCGTGGTCGCGTCGATCATCGTGCCGCGGCCGTCGATTATATAATTGGCGTTGCCGAGTATCTCGAAGAGGAATCTTTGTTTGCCGGCAAATTCGGGGCGCCAGGTCACCGGCTTGCCGCTGCCGTCGTCCGC
>JAITDF010000423.1 GCA_031282705.1 Opitutaceae bacterium
AGCGTGGTTCGCAGGTTTCTCCACGAACCGTAGGCCGCACGGACGTCCAGCTTACTTTTTCCGATCAATGCCCGCTTGGTTATGCTATTCACCGCACCGCCCAGCGAATTCGATCCAAACAGGACGGCGTTGGGCCCCCGGGCAAGGTCGAGGCGCTCAAGATTATAACCGTCGAAATTGTAGTTAACTGGAAAGAAATTTTTCTGGATACTGGTGCCGATGCCGCGGGAACGGATGCTGATTGTCTCGCCGGTGCCATATTGTGTGCCGTCGCGCTGGGTGGACTGGGTGTTGGTTGACCACTCGTGCATTTCGGCCAGGTCGGCCAGTTGCATGGCATCAATGAACTCCCTGGTGAGCACGGTGTAGGCGATGGGGGTGTCCTTCAGGTCGGTGGCGAGCCTGCCTCCGGTCAGCATGCTGGCGGCGACGAAGCCCTGGTCCCGCTCGGTCTGCACCTCGAAGGGACTCATTATAACCACATCGTCGGAGACATCCGCCGCCGGAGGCGGTTTGCCTTCCGGCGCGGCAGGAACCGGCAACGGCAACGCCCCATCGGCGGCAGGCGGCGCCGGCGCACGCTGGGCTTGAAGCCAGCACGGCGTGAACAGGCCGGCGGCAAGCATGACAGTCAAGGGAAGGCATCCGGCAATTGTTTTGTTATTCATTGTCTTGGGGAGATGGGTTCGTTCGTTGTAAAAAGTCTGGTTCAATGCTGACGACGAAATTCGACTTAACTCGATTCAAATCGAATGATGTTTTTATAACTTTGCGAAGGCGGCGCGGGCGGTGGCGATGGACTCCTGGGCGGAGCGGTTGACCATGATGATGTCGGCGTCGAGGCAGATGAAGGTATAGCCGAGCGCCACGGCCTCGTTCAGTTTTTCGCGGGTCGAGTTGACGATGTGCTGGCCGGCGACCTTCCCGTGGCGGCGGCAGGCCTCGACCAGCGATTCATAGGCTTTTTTCAAATACGGATGCTGGGTCTGGCCCGGAACACCGTAGGAGCCGCTCATGTCATAAGGACCGATAAAAATGCCGTCGATGCCCTGCACCGCGAGTATCTCCCCGATGTTGTCCACTCCCGTCCTGGTTTCGATCATCGCGATGACGACCACGCTTTTGTTGGCCGTCGTGGCATATTCATCAAAACTCGATCCCCAGTCGTTCATGCGTCCGAAGCAGTAGCCGCGCACGCCGTCCGGCGGATACTTGGCGGCCGCCACGGCCGTGCGTGCCTGGGCGGCGGTCTCCACCATGGGCACGATGACACCGGCGGCGCCAACGTCGAGGCACTGGCGGATTTCGATGGTATCGGCCCTGCTTACGCGCACAAGCAAAGCGGTATTGCGTCCATGGATGGCCCGCGCGATACTCTCCACCCCCTGAATGCCGACCGCTGTGTGCTCGCAATCTATGCCAAGCCACGCGAAACCCGCATTTGCCAGTATTTCGGCACAGGTGGGGGACGAGGTCTGTATCCAGGAACCAATTACAGGTTCTTTTTCATCAAGCGCCTTGCGCAGGCGCAATTCGGAGCCGTTGAACATAAGATATTTATTTTGAAGATTATAATTTTGCCTGCACCCTGGGCTTGAGCTGCCGGCAGTCCGCCCACGCCGCGGTCGCAGAGGACGCGCCGATGCGGATTGCATCATCGGATATGAATAAACCACCCGCCTGCCGTCGGAGCCCGTCGAGATGGGCGCCGGGCGTCACCGGCGGCATGCCGGCGATGCCGGCCACGTCCTCCATGTCACAATGGATGTGAAAATTTCGTTTTTTCATGAATATGATTTTTATGATAACGTCGATAAACCGGAATGTGTTTTACCATGTGTAACCGATGGTGAGATCCGCCGAGCATCCTTTGCGTTGTTCACAAAGCTCGGCCGCCCCGGACAGGCCGATGTGCATATGTTTTCCGAACTGCAATGACATGCCCAGATCCACCAGTCCGCCGACACCGGAGAGGTCGCTGTCGAACGCATGATCCCCCACGCGCACCCGGCTCTTTGCCTGGCACTCGTAGAGAACGGCGGCCCGGGCGTAAAGGAATCCCCGGCGGTTTTCCAAAAAGGAAAACTCGTGCACCGTGCGGGCGCCCGCGCGCACCTCAAGCGAGCCGGCGCCGCTTATCCGGGCGCGGCCAAACGAGGCCGGCGCGTCCTCAATATCATGGTCCTGCCAGACCGCCTGGACAAAGGGCACGACGTTTTCCCGCCTGGAAATCAAATACCCGAGTTCCGCCGACACGGCGCGGCTGCGGCCGGTGGTGGAAAACTCCGGCGCGCCCGGCGCCAGCACCTTGTAATCCTCGCGCGAATGGCGGAAAACCGCCCCGGCATACCAGTTGCCGGCGGTGATGCCGGCATACAGGCCGAAGCCGTCCGACTCCGTGTCAGCCCCGGACGCGCCGGCGGACTGGTCCATGTTTGCGTTAATATAATCAACAAACACACCGGCCACGGCGCCCGCCGCGTCCCCGGCGCCCCGCCACTCACCGCCGGCCTGGAGGCCTTTGATGGTTCCGCGCGCGCCTTGATACAGGCCGGTGTCTATTTTGTCATAACGATAAAGCCCGTTCACCCAGATGCCGCCCGAATGGTTCGTTTTTTCAACACCCCGCGCCGAGGACATCCGCCGGCTCAGCGCGTCCATCGACGCCTTGCCCATCAGCAGGGCCGTGGTGTCCAGCCCCGTGAGCGGCGGGAGCGCCGGATCGAGCGTCGTCCGCCAGCCGTGCTCGGTGGCGGACTTGACATAGCCCCAGCGGTAAGGATCGCCCGCCACTATAAGCGCGCCGGCATCGCCGGTCTGGAAAACCGCTCCGTCGGCAAACGTGCCGCCCTCGACGAGCACGATCGTCTGGAGTTCCGCGGCGGTCGGCGGCGGATTCTCCGTCCCGGAAACGGAAACGTAGCCGAGCTTCAGCCAGGTCGTGCCCGACACGGTTCCGTTCAACCGCAGCCTGTCGGCGGCGGTGCTTCCGCCGCCCTCGATGCGCAGCACCACCGCGCCGCCGCCGCCGTGGTAGGCGCCGTTGACGGCCAGCGTCTTGAAACCGGACGCGCCGGCGGCCCGTCCGACATAGATGGCGCCCCGGTTGGTCAGCACCGCGCCGGGGAGCAGCTCGATGGTTGCGTCCCCCGGCGCCTTGAGTTTCCCCGTGGACTCCAAATCCGTGCGCGACTCCAGCGTGAGCGACCGTGCGATCCGCAAGGCGGGGCCGCCGGCAAGGTGCAGCTCGCCTTCCACGATGTTGATGCTGTCCGCGTTGATGACGGCGCCGTCCGCCAGTTCAAATATTCCCGCGCCCCGCTTCTCAAACACGCCCGCGCCCGAAATGCCGCCCGAAAAAGCAAGCCGGTCGCTGCCGACGACATTGAGCGCGACCGTCGCATCCGTGGCAATCGGTCCGTCAACCGTGAGCGTGCCGCTGCCGGTGAGCGTGGCGTCATTGTTCAACACCAAACTCCCCATCCGCAGATGTCCGGTGCCATCCCCGCCGATGCCACCGGTGTGGACAGTGCCTCCGGCGAGCACCCCGACGGTTCCCGACGCATGGCCGGCGCCGCCAAAAACCGCGCCGGATTCCACGCTGATTTTTCCGCCCAACACGCCGCCGTTCA
>JAITDF010000432.1 GCA_031282705.1 Opitutaceae bacterium
GCGGAGAAACCGGCGACTCCGGGAAACTCATTTTGCAAATCCCAAGCCAGGCGTCGGACGACGGCCTTTCCCCATGTTTCGCCAGCCTGTCTTTGCACAATCATCCGCCCGATGTCCCAATACAGGGCGACAAGCTCCTTGTTGACCGAGCGCAAGGCCGCCAGTTGGGCGTCACGCACCCGCTGCTTGATGTCGGCCAGCAGCAGCCGGTAGTCAGCGGGGGACGCGGGTGCTTTCTTGTCTGCCTTGGCGGGTTTCATGGGCGGGGTCCTTTTGAAAAATCACAGGCGCCCGCGGTGGGCCCCGACGATTTGGCGGATGAAGCGTGGACGGCGTGCCCGCGCCGCGCCAGCCCGCCGGCCAGGGTCGAGCCGGCGAAGCCGCGGATGCCGGAGATGAGGGTGGTGGTTTTCACGGGAGGGATGCGTTGCCGCGTCAGGATTTCCAAACCAAGGGTTTCCGGCCGTTCCTTCCGGCCCCGGCGCGCACTTGGCGCGCCACTTTTCCGAACGCCCGTTCCGCGCAGGCCATAAACGCGGGGGCGGTTTGTTTCGATGGCGCGGCGGCGGTGTTTTTTGTTTTCATGCGTTGCATGGGTTGGATTGAGGGCGATTTTGAATTTGGATTTTTTCCTGAATTCCGGCGGAGGCTTGCCGCGTTTTCAGGGATGCGAGGAGGGCGCGCCCTTTGTCAGTCAGGCGATATTTTTGCGTGGGGCTGCGGGGCGAATCGGGCTGGGTCATCTCGGCAAGACCGGCGGCAAGGGCGGGGACGAGATAATTTGCGCGAAAGGTGGGGCCGTGCCTCAACCCGAGCCGGTTCCGTGCTTCAAATGACGTTTTTTCCCCGGGTTTCAGGGCTTTGAGCAGCAAGATCACTCGGTCGGTTGCTTGGTCGCAAACTTGGTCGTTTTTGGCATTTTCCACGAACGTTTCGCCTTTGTGCTTCAACAGGGAGTCGCGGATTTCCCCCAGCATGAAATCAATGAACACTCCGCAGTCGGTGTTTTGGGTGCTGCGGTTGATGGCCTCATAATACGCCCACTGGTTGTCATGCACCATTGTCTCGACCGGAAGATGCTGGAAAATAGGATGAAAGCGCGAGAGGACAAGCGATTGCCAGAGACGGCCCATGCGACCGTTGCCGTCGGGGAAGGGATGGATAAACTCAAATTCGTAATGAAACACACAACTGCGGATGAGCAGATGGTCATCCGCGTTCTCAAGCCAGTCGAAGAGGTTGCCAATCAATGCGGGGACACGCTCCGCCGGGGGCGCGATATGGATGGCTTTGCCGTCCGCGAAAACGCCGACTCCGCCTTTGCGAAATTCCCCGGGCGCGTCCGCCAGGGCGAGCATCATGGTGCCGTGGGCCTTGAGCAGGTCTTTCTGGGAAAATGGATTGATTTTTGCGAACAAGTCGTAGGTGGCGATGGCGTTTTTTACCTCCTGAATCTCGCGGAGCGGGGCGACAACGTGTTTGCCGTCGAGGATGTCCGTCACCTGGTTTTCCGTGAGTGTGTTGCCTTCAATGGCGAGCGAGGCGCGGATGGTGCGGATGCGGTTTGCGCGGCGCAGCCGCAGCGCGTCGGCCTGTTCAAGACGGATGGCGAAGCGTTCGGTGAGCGCGGCGATTTCCGCGATGAGTGAGATCGCCTTGGGGGAAACGGTAAAAGGCGGTTGATAACGCATGTGCGCACCCTTTTTTTTGCTTATGTTTTCAGGATTGGCAGGCGGCATGGCGGCGGGGGGATTTTTTCATGAGGCGTTTTGCAAATTGATTATCCGCATTTTTTCAGGGGTGTTTTTTAGCGAAGCGTTTAACGGCTTCACGCGCGCGCGCGGCCAGCCTCCACGATCTGGCGGATGGTCTCGTCGAGCGAGACGGAAATGTCCCACGCGGGGTAGTGGGCGCGCATTTTTCGCAGGTCGCTGTAGTAGCAGATGTGGTCGCCGGCGCGGTTTTGCTCCACGTAGGTGTGGATTTGTTTCCTGCCGCTGTGTTTTTCCACCAGCGCGAAGGCTTCGAGGATGGAGCAGGAGTTGGCCTTGCCGCCGCCGATGTTGTAAACCTCGCCGGCGCGGGGCGCGGCGGCGAAGGCGGCCATGAAGCGCGCCACGTCGAGCGAGTGGATGTTGTCGCGCACCTGTTTTCCCTTGTATCCAAAAACCTTGTATTCGCGGCCCTCGAGGTTGCACTTCACGAGGTAGGAGAGGAAGCCGTGCAGCTCGACGCCGGAGTGGTTGGGGCCGGTCAGGCAGCCGCCGCGCAGGGCGCAGGCGGGCAGGTTGAAGTAGCGGCCGTATTCCTGCACCATGATGTCGGCGGCGACCTTCGAGGCGCCGAAGAGCGAGTGCTTCGACTGGTCGATGGTGAAGGTCTCGGCGATGCCGTGCGCGTAGGCCGGGTCGGCGTAGTCCCAGCGCGTGTCCAGCTCGGCGAGCGCGATGCGGTTGGGCGCGTCGCCGTAAACCTTGTTGGTGGACATGTGGATGAAGGGCGACTCGGGGCAGGCCTGGCGCGCCGCCTCCAGCAGGTTGAGCGTGCCGCCGGCGTTGGTGTCGAAGTCGTCGAAGGGAATCGCGGCGGCGCGGTCGTGCGAGGGCTGCGCGGCGGTGTGCACGATGACCGAGGGGCGAAGCTCCCGCACCAGCGCCAGCACGCCGGCGCGGTCGCGGATGTCCAGCTCGTGGTGCCGGAAGCCGGGCAGCTCGCGCGCGAGCCGCTCCTGGTTCCAGCGCGTGTCGCCCTGCGGGCCGAAGAAGACGGCGCGCTGGTTGTTGTCCACGCCGTGGACGGCGAAGCCAAGTTCGCGCGCAAAATAAGCGCAGACTTCGGAACCGATGAGGCCGGACGAGCCGGTGACGAGCAGCGTTTTGGGCATGGGTGATTTGAGAAAAGGGCAATACAAGGTGGAAAAGGACATGGCGCGAACAAAAATCCATTTTGAACCGCACCCGTTTCCTGAACCGCACCCGTTTCCCCCGCCCTTCCCTCGCTGCCGCCCTTGCGGCCTCGCCATTTCTTCCGCCCTTGCGGTTCCCTATTCCTCTTTGCGCCTTTGCGTTTTTCTGCAAAAAGCATCCATTCAAATCCATTCCAAATCCATTCCAAACCTTCCGGCCCGCACCGGGCAAACCGGGCAAAACCCGCACCGGGCAAAACCTCCCGGCATCTGATTCTCATGGGCAAATGATATTGCGCCGGTTTTTCATTCCTTGCGTCCCGCGCAATTCCACCCAATGTGCATGGCACCTGAGCATGGCATGAACCAAGCCTCTCCGTCCCATTATTACTTCGTCGCCCTCGCATGGTTGCTGGCCCTGCTGGGGGCCGTCCACGCCGCCGCCGCCACGGCGGACGAAATCGCCGCCCTGCGCAACCAGGCCGTCGCCGGCTCGCCCTCCGCCCAATACAACCTCGGCCTCATTTATCTGAACCAGGAGGAATCCGCCTACGACCCGGCCGAGGGCTACGCCTGGATGCAGCTCGCCTCCGAAAACGGCGTCACCGGGTTGTCCCTCGGCGCCTTTTCGGCCCGGCTCGACGCCGCCCAGTCCGAGCGCGCCACCAAACGCCTCGCCGAACTCCGCGCCGCCGTCACCGCGGCGCGGCCCGCCCGCCCGCCCGTCGTCTCCGCCTCCCCCGTCAGCGCCGCGCCGCTCGCCGCGCCGCGGCCGGGCCCGGTCGCCGCCGCCGGCCCCGCCTCCCAGGGCGCCTCCGCCGTGAACGATCTCGCCGCCATGATGGAGTCGCTCATCGCGGAAAACAAAAAGCTCAAGGCCGCCCTCGTCGCGCAGGAAAACCGCCAGTCCATTCTCCAGCAGGAACTCTCCGCCGCCCGGCTCGACGCCGCCCAGTCCGCCGCCAACGAGAAAAAGAAAAACGAAAACACCGCCCGCGACCTCGCCTCCGCCCGTCAGTCCCTCGCCGCGCTGGAGAAAAAAAACGCCGCCCTCGCCACCGAGGCCGCCGGCCTCGCCGGGCAGCTTGCGCAAACCCGCGCCGCCGCCGACCAGGCCAGCGGCGAATCGCTCAAGGAACTCGACACCCTGCGCGCCGCCCAGGCCGCCCTCACCCGCCAGAACACCGGCCTCGCCGAAAAACTCGCCGCCGCCGAAAAACTCGCCGCCGAACTCGAAGCCTCCAAACGCAGCCTTCAGGACGCGCGCGCCTCCCACGCCGAGGCCGCCGCCCTCCTCGACTCCACCCGCACCCAGCTCGACGCGGTGCGCAAGGAAAACACCAGCCTCGCCCGGCAACTCGCCGCCAGCCAGTCCGCCGCCACCCTCGCCTCCTCCCAAGGCTCCGCCACCAGCCGCCAGCTTGAAGAATCCCAGCGCGAACTCGAAACCCTCCGCGCCGCCGCCGACCAGTCCGCCCGCGAAACCAAAACCCTCCAGCGCCAGCTTGCCGGCCTCCAGCAACAATTCGACGCCGCCACCGCCGACGCCGGCGCGAAACAGGAAAAACTCGCCGCCCTCGAAACAAAGACCGCCGGCCTCCGCGACCAGCTCGCCGCCCTCGGCGCCGAACTCGAAACCACCAAGACCGCCTCCGGCGCCTCCGGCGAAGCCGCCGCCAAGGCCATCGCCGGCCTCCGCGAACAGCTCGACGCCGCGCAGCAGCAACTCGCCGCCGCCGGCGCCGCCAACACCCGGCTCACCGATGACGCCGCCGCCCTCCGCGACCAGGTTGCCGCGCTCGGCGCCGAACTGGAAACAACCAAAACGTCCGCCGGCGCCGCCGCCGAAACCGCCGCGCAAACCATCGGCCGGCTCCAGTCCCGCCTCGCCGACCGCCAGCAGCAACTCGACGCCGCCACCGCCGACGCCGGCGCGAAGCAGGAGAAAATCGCCGGCCTCGAAACAAAAACCGCCGACTTGGAAACCCGCCTCGCCGACCTCCAGACTCGCGCCGTCTCCTCCGACGAAGCCGCCGCCAAGGCCATCGCCGGACTCCGCGACCAGCTCGCCGGCCGCCAGCAGCAACTCGACGCCGCCCTCGCCGACGCCGGCGCGAAGCAGGAGAAAATCGCCGCGCTCGAAACCAAAACCGCCGACCTCGAAACAAAGACTGCCGCGCTCGAAACCCGGCTCGCCGAAACCGCCGCCGACCGCGACGAGACCGCGCGCCGGCTTGCCGCGTCGCAGGAGCAGGCCGCCGGTCTGGCCGGCGATTCCGCCGCCCTCCGCGACCGGCTCGCCGCGCTCGGCGCCGAACTCGAAACAATCAAGACCGCCGCCGGCGCCGATGGCGAAGCCGCCGCCAAAACCATCGCCGGACTCCGCGAACAGCTCGACTCCGCGCAACAACAACTCGCCGCCGCCGGCGAAACCGCCGCGCAAACCATCGGCCAGCTCCAGTCCCGCCTCGCCGACCGCCAGCGGCAACTCGACGCCGCCACCGCCGACGCCGGCGCAAAGCAGGAAAAAATCGCCGGCCTCGAAACAAAGACCGCCGACTTGGAAACCCAGCTCGCCGACCTCCAGACCCGCGCCGTTTCCTC
>JAITDF010000541.1 GCA_031282705.1 Opitutaceae bacterium
TGTCGCCGCCCACGCCCGCGAACATTTTTCCCCCGCCGTCCAAACCGCCGCCTACCTCCGCCTTTTCGAGCGGCTTTTGGAACGGCATCGGAGAGCGGACCCACGGTGAGATTACGCGAATCCGCCGCCGCCGCGTCCCATCAGTTGGAAACTGCTGTTGGAGCAGGCAGAGGCGCCGACGGCGCCTCAGGCGCGTTTCCCCTCGGGGCGCGCCCGGGGTGCCGCGATTATTTTCACCATGCCGGAATCCACCATGTCGGTCACATTCCCCAGCGTGCCGTCCTCAAAAAACATGATGTGCCAGCGCTTGGCCGCCCCGCGTTCCCCGTGTTCGTTTTTCACGGAGACACTCAGGAGCTGGACCCAGCCGTAATAGGTTTTTTCCCCCCGGTAGCGGCCCGCCTCCATGACGGCCTTGGCCAGGTCGCCGAACTCGACGACGGCGGCTTCCGGCGAGTTGAGCGTGGAGATGGCAAACGTGCGCGCGCGCTCCCGCGCCTTTTCCGGCGGCGGGCCGAAGTCATGCCGCGCGATCGAGCTGGAGGCGGAGGCGCACCCGGCGAGGACAAGGACGACGGCGGCCAGGATTGCGAGGGGTGAGGTGCTGACGGTTTTCATTGCCAGCCCATAAGACTGCGCCGGAAGCCGCGGGTTTCACCTTTCTTTCAGGCGGCGCGGCAGGATTGCGTTTCAAAGTGGTGCCATCCCCCGCCGGCATCTTTCCTCTCTCCCTGCGCTGTCACGCGCAGGCTTTTGGGACGTAGGGCAAGCGTCCCGCTTGCCTGACGGGAGCAGGATGCTCCCGCCATTTCGGGGCGGCGCGCTTTGCGCGCCGTCAGGCAAGCGGGACGCTCGCCCTACGTCCCAATCAGGCAAGCGGGACGCTCGCCCTACGTCCCAATCAGGCAAGCGGGACGCTTGCCCTACGTCCCAATCAGGCAAGCGGGACGCTTGCCCTACATTCCAATCTGGCAAGCGGGACGCTCTACGTCCCAATCAGGCAAGCGGGACGCTCGCCCTACTATTCAGTCAACCTTCACCAGTCAAAAGCCTTGTGTTTATGCCCGCGCATCGGCCCGGAGTCCGGTGGCCGGGGTGGCGCGGAGGTTCATGGGCTGGCGGGGGTGGAGGGGGAAATCTTTTCCGGCGGCTTCGAGTCCGGCTTTGCCGGTGTTGAAGTAGCGGGCGGCCTGGAAGACGCGGGGCAGGTTGGCCAGCAGGTGCCAGAGGCTCCAGCGGTGCTGCCAGAGGCGGCGGGCGAAGCGGCGGCGGTAGCCTTTGCTGTTATAAAAACGGCGCACGTGCCAGTTGTAGAGCGCGTCCATTTCCTCGCGGCTTTCAAAGCCTTTCGGCAGGTAGATGAAGTTCAGGCAGTTCATCAGGCGCCAGTCTTCGTGCAGCCCGCCTTCGGCGCCGCCGGCGCATTCGTCCCAGATGGGCGCGCCGTAGAGCGGGCTGAACTTGGTCATGTTCATCTCGTCGAGGTCGAGCGAGAGGATGAAGTCGCTGGTGGCGCGCACGGTGGCGGGGGTCTCGCCGGGGAGGCCGAAGATGAAGAGCCCTTTGGCGCGCAGGCCGGCGGCGTGGATTTTTTCCACGGTCGCGCGCACGGCGTCGAGCGTGACGCCGGCTTTGTGGCGGCGCATCATGACGGGGTCGGCGGACTCCACGCCGAGGGAGACCATGAGCGCGCCGGCGCGTTTGAGCAGGCGGAGCATTTCGAGGTCGTCGTGGCCGGTGCGGATGGCGCAGTTGAAGCCGACGCCGAGCGGTTTTTTGACGAGCAGTTCGCAGAGTTCGTGGACGCGTTTTTTGTGCGCGGTGAAGAGGTCGTCGTAGATGTTGATGTGGCGCACGCCGAAGCGGTCGCGCAGGTGCCGCATGTGTTCGTAGATGTAGGCGGCGGAGTTGTAGCGGTGGAGGCGTTCGAAGACGGTGCGGTCGCAGAACGAGCAGGTGTAGGGGCAGCCGCGCGAGGTGATCATGGTCGCGCCCCAGCGTCTGATGTAGGAGAAGAGCGGGAGGTGGTAGCCGGAGGGGAAGCCGGCGAGTTTTTCGTAGGCGGGAAAGGGCAGGGAGTCCAGATCGTGGATGCGGGCGCGGCGGGGGTTGGTCTTGATTTCGCCGGTGGCGGGGTCGCGCCAGGCGAGGTTGGGGATGCCGGCGGGCGGGCGGCCTTCGGCGAGGTCGAGCATGAGGCCTTCGCCTTCGCCGATGCAGAGGTGGTCGATTTCGGGGAAATGCCTCAGCAGGGGCGCGCCGATGGCGGAGCCGTGGACGTTGCCGAAGGCGATTTTGATTTCGGGGCGGCGCGTCTTGATGGCGGCGGCGAGGTCGGCGGCCTCCATGAAGCCGGCGGTGGTGGCGGAGAAGCCGACGAGGTCGGGCCGGGTGGCGAGGATGGCGGCGACGTTGGCGTCGAGGCCGCGCGGCGCGAGCGGGCCGAGGCAGTCGTGGACGGCGGCGTGGTGCCCGTGTTTTTCCAGCCAGGCGGCGAGCGAGAGGATGCCGATGGGCGCCATGCGGTTGGCCAGCACGGTGAAATCGGGCTGGCCCGGCACGAAGTTGAACCCGGCGGGATGGACGAGGGTGACGCGCATGGCGGAAAACGAGAGTGGA
>JAITDF010000624.1 GCA_031282705.1 Opitutaceae bacterium
CTGTTGATAACGAAGACCCCCGGGGACATCGCGCGGCTCTGGGAGTTGGAGCTCCATGAATTGAAGAAATAAAAACAAACCAATCAACCCGCCGCGGGAGCATGGAACTCCCGCCGGGAACAGGATGCCTGGGTCCGTGCTTCCGCGGCGGTCGTAATGCAGTCAAAGAACCTCACATTCCTTATGAATGGCACCATAATCTCCCTTGCCGGACGGCATTGTTCACATTTTTCCCGCCTGCGTGTGCAGAAGCATCGCTGGCCGGCCGGGATGCTTTTCGCGCTGCTGGCGCTCCCCGCGCTCCCGGCTCAGGTCGCGATAACCGGCACGCGCACACTCAACGCCGCCGACGGAACCAGCTATACGATAGCGGCGGACACAACCATCAGCGCGGCGGGCATGACCATCAGGGACGCCGGCACCGGGGAAACCGCTTCGTGGACGATTGCCAATTCGGGAACGATCAACGCGACCGGGAACGGGTCGATTGGAATAAACCTCTACACAGCCGGCTCGTCCTTCATAATCAACGAGGCCACCGGCTACATCAAGGGCGTAGGCAACACGGTCAGTTACGCCGCAGTCAAGTTTGCCGGCTGGGGAGGTCTTGTGAACAGGGGATACATCGAGGGAAACACCAATGGGGTGCTTTTTCTTACCGGAGGCAGCATCGCCAACCACGGAACCATAAAAGCGGCCCAAAATGCGATCAGAAACAATGCCGGATGGCTTGCGCTTTCCAACCTCGGCGTGATTGAAGGCGGCAACAGCGGCATGTATCTTGTCTCCGGGGCCTCCATCGAAAACTCCGGCACGATTCATGGGAGCGGAACCGACCGCTATGGCATATGGACCGCGGCGACTGCCGGGGCGGCGGCGACCATAGTCAACAAAACCGAAGGTCTCATCAAAGGCGGCTACACAGGCATCATGCTCGACTTTTCAGGCACCGTGGAAAACCGCGGCGCAATCATCGGACTGGGAACAAGCGGAAGCGCGGCGGGCATCCATGTGAACACGAACGCCGCGCCGTCCGTCATTATCAACGAGGCAGGCGCCTCCATCACCGGGCGCGCGGGGATTCAGACCAGCGGCGGCTTGGTGGAGAACTCCGGGACCATTATCGGACAAAATGCCGAGGGGATTTATCATACCGGCACGGTGGCGGGCGTGACCGTGAACAATGCGGGCGGACACATCGTCGCCAGTTCCAACGGGGTGCGCCTGACCACGGGAGGCATTGCGGAATTGAGGAACACCGGGGGCGCGCTTATAAGGAGCGATGGAGCCGACCACGGCGTGCAGTCCGGCGCGAGTTTGTATTTGTTAAACGACGCCTCGGTCATCGAAAGCACCGGCGGGCGCGGCGTAAACCTGGTTGCCGGAGGGGGCACCGTGGCAAACATCAACGGCGCGTCAATTACCGGGAGCACTTCCGGCCTCTATTCCAGTGTGTTTGTCAGTGTCACAAACGGAGCCGGTTCCCTTATCCAGGGGAGTGGCACGGCAACGGGGCAGGCCGGTGTTTATATAACGAATAACGGGCGCGGCGAAATCACCAATTCGGGCACCATCACCGGCGGGCGGAATGCGATCCAGCTCGGGACCGGCGACGCGCATGTGGTGGTGAACACCAGCGGCGGCGTCATCAGCGCGACGCTGGAATACGGTCCGTCGGACGGGGCGACGGGCGGGAATGTGAGCGGAGGCATCACGCAGACCGGTCATGCAACCAATGTCCGGACGGCGGCAATCGAAAACGCCGGCCTCGTCTCCGGCGGCAACCACGGCATTTATCTGGGCAACGGCGGCATCGTCACCAACACCGGCACCATCCGGGCCACGGGCGCGCAGATTGCGGCGGTCTATTTTGCCGCGATCAATTCCACCACCAGCACGCTTACGCTCGGCGCCGGCTCGGCGCTCGACGGCGATGTGCTCAGCGCCAAGGCGGCGGGCAACAAAATCGTCCTCGAAGGCACGGGCGCGGAAGATGCAAATTTTGTCGGCGACGGCATCGGCGCCGGCGCGGGGTTTGAGCAGCTTTCCATGAACGGCTCCAGCTGGACATTGAGCGGCTCGGTCACGCTGACCGGTTCGGGCGCCGGCGCCATCGCGGTGAACTCCGGCACGCTCACGCTCGGCGGCGCCCTCGCCATGCTGAACGGCGGCGGCGCGACGATTGCGGCGGGCAGCCGGCTCGCCTTTGGATTTGGCGACGCCGTCTTCGGCGGCACGATCAGCGGCGAAGGCGATTTCGCCTACGTCGGCGGCGGCTCGCTGGGATTGGGCGAAGGCAACACCTACACGGGCGACACGTTTGTCAAAAGCGGCACGCTCACCGGAAAAATCGGCTCGGGCGCGCTGCATCTCGATGAGACGACCGCGACTTATATCGTGGCTTCGGCGGCGACGAGCGTGTCCTTTGCAAACGTCTCGGGCTCCGGCGTGCTGGACATCCGGAACGCCGACCTCGTCTTCGGCGTGGGCGCGGGGCAAACGCAGGTTTATAATTTCGCGGGCACGATCGACACCGCCGGCGGCGGCGGCAACAAGCTCGTCAAAACCGGCGAAGGCGCCCTTGTGCTCGAAAAATCCCTGGCGGCGCTCGGCGGCGGCGCGTTTGTGGAAAACGGCGTTCTCAGCCTGTCCGACGCCGCCCATGTCAACAGCGGCACACTCGTGCTCGGCGGCGCCGCCGGGGTGGGGCTGATCGAATACACGGGCGCGGGCAACTGGACGACAACTGTCACGCTTGCCGGCATGGGCGGCGGCTTCCACGTTTCCTCCGGCGCGGGAACCGGCACGCAGGCGCTCGGCGCGATCACCGTGGACGGCTCGGGCCTGTTCGTGAAAGGCGGCGATGGCACGCTGGACATCACGAACGCCACGCTCGGCGCGGGCGTGGGCGGCCTGCAAGTGCGCGACGGGACATTGATCGCGGGCGCGGACGCCTTCAAAGGCGGCATCGAGCTGACCGCCGCGACAAGCACGCTGGTCGCGAATCACAACGGGCCGGATCATGACTACAGCGGGGTCATTTCCGGGTCGGGCAATCTTGTCAAGCAAGGCGGCGGCCTGCTGGAATTGACCGGGAACAACACCTACGCGGGCAACACGACAATATTGGAAGGCACGCTGCAGGGCAAAGTCGGCACGGGAACGTTGCGCGTCGAGTCCTCCGGCACCTACAAGGTCGCCGACGGCGTGACCGGCTTCGTGGTCGCCGGCATTGAGGGCGATGGAACCGTGAACCTCAACCAGTCAAGCCTCACGCTCGACGCGGCGGCGGGCGTGACGGGCTCGTTCGGTTTCAGCGGCCGGCTCACGAGCGACAATGCCGGTTCGAAACTCATCAAGACGGGCGGGGGCACGACAAAACTGCTGAGCCGCGTCACCCTCGACGGCGGCGCCGAGATTCAGGAAGGCATCCTCTGGCTCGACGACCAGGACAACATTGGAAACAACATCCTCCTCGGCACGGGCAGCACGGCCGGCTTGATCGAGTATGTGAACTCAGGCCCGGCGTGGACAAAAAATGTCACGCTCAACGGCTCGGGCGGATTCAACGTGAACGGCACGTCGGGCACGCAAACCCTCGCGATCACGGTTGGCGGCACGGGCGCGTTTGTGAAAGGCGGCTCGGGCGCGCTCGACATCAGGAACGTCACGCTCGGCGCGGATGTGCAAAACGCCACGGTGCTCGACGGCACGCTGATCGGCGACGCGGATTCGCTCAAGGGCGACATCGCGCTCACGGAAGCCGGCAGCACGCTCGTCTTTCATCATGACGCGGCGGCGGCGCATGTATTTTCCGGCGTCATCTCGGGCAGCGGCAGCCTGGTCAAGGACGGCGCCGGCCTGCTCAACCTGACCGGCGGCAACACCTACGCGGGAGACACCGTGATCCGCGGCGGCACGCTCCAGGGAAACATCGGCGCGGGCATGCTCACGGTCGAGGCGCCCGCGACATACATGGTCGCCGACGGCGTTTCCTCGTTCACCGTCACGGGCGTCGAGGGCGCGGGCACCGTGCACCTCAACGCGGCCAATCTTATGCTCCACGCGGACGCCGGGGTGACGGGGACGTTCAGCTTTGGCGGCCAGCTCGCCGGCTCCGGTTCCTCGGCGTTGATAAAAACCGGCGCGGGCACGGTCGAGCTGCGAAGCGTGGCGCGGTTGCAAGGCGGCGCGCTCATCGAAGAGGGCACGCTGTGGCTGGAAGACCAAAGCCATATCCAGGCTCCGATTCTCCTGGGCACGGCCACCACGGGCGGCTTGATCGAATACACCGGCACGGCGGCCTGGGCGCATGACATCATGCTCGCGACCGGCGGCGGCGGCGGATTTTCGGTCAACGGCGGCACGCTCGCGCTGACCGGTGCGTTTGCAATCAACGGAGCGGGCAATTTCGTGAAGGGCGGCGACGGCACGCTCGACATCATCGCGGCAAACATCACCAACACCGCCGATGGCAAAACCGTCGTGCTCAACGGCGTGTTGCGCGGCGACAGCACGCAATTCAAAGCCGGCGGCATCGAGCTGGCCGGGGCGGGCGGCGTGATTGAGTTCCACCAGGCGGCCGATGGCGTTTACTCCGGCCTGGTCGAAGGCGCGGGCGCGCTGCTCAAAACCGGTGACGCCCTGCTCGACCTCGGCACGGCGGAGCACACGTATGCGGACACCATCATCCGCGCCGGCGTGCTCACCGGCAACACCGGCACGGGCACGCTGACCGTGGAGGCATCCGGCACCTACCGCGTCGCCGCAAACAGGACGGAGTTCCCGGTCGCCGGCGTCCTCGGCAACGGCGTCATCGACATGGCAAACGCGAATCTGGTGCTCAACGTCGCCAGCGGCACGGCGGAGTTTTCGTTCGCGGGCAGCCTCACCGGCGGAAAACAATTCATCAAGACTGGCGCGGGCACGCTTGAGCTTCTCAGCGGTGTCGCGCTCAACGAGGGCGCGGCCATCCGGGAAGGCGTGCTCAAGCTGGCCGACCAGTCCTTCCTCCAGGCGCCCGTCGTCATCGGCGGCGCGACCACATCCGCCATGATCGAATACACCGGCACGGCCGCGTGGGAGCATGCCCTCGCGCTGCAAGGCATGGGCGGCGGCTTTGTCGTCGCGAGCGGCGGGATTGTCGTCACCGCCGCGATCAGCTCCACCGACAATGCCGTGTTCGCCAAGGGCGGCGCGGGCACGCTCGACATCACCGGGGCCGCGACCAGCGGCCTCGGCGGCGCGAAAATCCTCGCGGGTGTCCTGCGCGGCGACGCCGCCTCGATGCCCGGCGCGGGCGTGGACATCTCGGCGGGCGCCGCCGCCGAGTTTCACCAGACCGCCGACGCGGTTTACGCCGGCGCGATCAGCGGCCCCGGCGCGCTGGTGAAGACCGGCGCGGGCGCGCTCATGCTGGGCGGTGCCCTCACGCACACCGGGGCGACGGTCGTTGACCAAGGCTTGCTCAGGCTGGCGGCGGCCAACGCGCTGCCGGCGGCCTCGCAACTTTCCATCGGCGCGAATGGCGCGTTCGACACAGGCGGCTTCAGCCACGGCATCGCGACGCTGGCCAACGACGGCGTGGTCTATCTCGACGCCAGCGTGAATTCCGGCAACGGCCTGATCAAAACCGCCGGCAAACTGACCGTGACCGGCCAGGCGTCGGGCACGGGACAGGTGTTGGTGCGCATCAGCGAAAGCGTGACAACCACCGGCGGCACGACCGCGACAGTCATGGAAATCACCGGCGCCGACACCTCCGATTACACCGTGCGCCTGGCCGCGCGCGCCGTGACGGGGCCGTATGACTGGACGGTCATGAAAGACGGCGGGCAAGTCGCGCTCGCCACCGGGGACCTCTCGCCTGAAGTGGCGGCGGCGGGCGGACTTGACGCGGCGGGCCACCTCACCGGCAGGGCATCGCTTGCCGCAATCAGCCAGCGCCTGCTTGCCGGGCGCACGGCCGGCCAGAAAAACGAATTCCAAGTGTGGGCCGGCGGCATGCGCCGCGAAAACACGATGACCGCGGATTTGTATGACGGGGCGGAAGTGCGCACAAACGTCACCCAGGCCGGCGCGGATTGGAACTTCGGCAAAATGTCCGCGCGCCCGCTCACGCTCGGCGTGTATTATGATCATGCCGCTTCCGACATGGAAATGCGGGCCGGCGCATCCCGGTCGCGCACGACCTCCTACGGCGTCGGCGTGTATGGCTCCTATCGCACGAAGCCGCTTTATGTGGACGTGATCCTCCGCGGATCGCGCGAGGATTTCGAGGTGGACGTTCCCTTCACGGCGCGCTTCACGACCAAGGGCTCCAGCATGGCCGCCTCGATCGAGATCGGCGGCGTGCTCCCCGGCGGTTCCGCGTGGAACGTGGAGCCGCAGGCGCAGATCACTTACCAACGCCACGAAATCGCCGGCACCACCGACGGCTTCGGACGCGGAATCGCGGTGTCCGGCGACGCCTCCATCGAAGGCCGCGCAGGCGTGCGCGTGTGGCGCGAGTTTGCCGCCGCCGGGCGCGAAACCGCCTTCACGCCCTGGCTGCGCGCCAGCCTGGCCCGCGAGACCAACGGCAAAGGCGCCGTCACGATGCTGGGCCGGGGCAGGGGGCCGGATGCGGTTTTCGACAACAAGTTCGACGGCTCCGTCGGAGTGCTCGACAGCGGTTTCGGCTTGGAGTGGAAAGGCGGCTTCCGTCTTCAGGTCGAAGGAACGTGGTATCACGGCGACAGGCTGAAAGGCTTCGGGGGCGGCTTCGGCGCGGCCTATGCGTGGTAGGAGGCCCCCATCCTATTTTATACAAACAATCGCAAGCGGGAGAACCCGGCATTCCGAGAATCATCATGAATAATATAATCCCCAATCGTGCCATGCACCGCCTTCCGCGCGTCCGCCGCCTCTTGCCGGCGGCGGCGCTCCTCGTCGCGTGCGCCCTGCCCGCGGGACTGCTGGCGCAAAATCCCGTGCAGGTGACGGGCACCCGCACCGGCGGCCTCGCGATCACCACGGCATACGGCCTGTCCTATGAAATCGTGGAGGGCGCCGTGGTCACCTGGAACAACACCACCAGCGCCGACTACGCCGTGTATGATCTTTATTCCGACACCTGCTCGTGGATGATCGTGAACCGCGGCATCGTGGGCGCTCCCGCGAATGGCGCGTCGCCTTACAACGGCATCTATCTGAAAACCACGGGCTCCTCCACGGTCATCAACGAGGCCGCCGGTTGCATCGCCACCGGGCTGGTCACGGGGGAAAACCGAGCGGCGGTGAATTTTGAGCTGGGGTGGGGCAGCTTTATCAACAAAGGCTCCGCCATCGGCGCATCCACCGGGGTCATCCTGGGCGTGGGCGGGGTCGTGGAAAACACGGGGACAATCATCGGGCTGAATGCCGCCAGGAGCGGTATATGGTTCACCACCGGAAATGGCGTCGTCCACAACACCGGAGGTTATATCGAGGGCGGCGCTTACGGCATCCGGATGTCGTCCGGCGCCGGCGCGGAAATCTGGAATGCCGACGGCGGCGTAATCACTGCGACTGCCTCGACGGGGGCCGGCATCATTGCGGGAAATGCCAGCCTGTCCGTGACAAACGACGCGTCCGTCATCACGGCGTCCCAGCGCGGCATTTATTATAATTCAAGCGCGGGCCCCGGCGTCGTGAACAATATCAACGGCGCGGTGATAACAGGCTCCGAAACCGGTGTGTATTCCTACGGTGTCCTCAGCCTCTTCAATGACGCCGCGTCGCTGATCGAGGCGTTCAGTGTGACGACCGGCAACGCCGGCATCTACATGACCAATGCGGGCCTGCTCACGCTCACCAACGCGGGAACCATTTCCGGCGGCGTGAAAGGCATCAGCCTCGGCACGCTCACCGGCCACTCCATCGTGAACGAAGCCGGAGGCGTGATAAGAAGCATTTATGATTACGGCGCGCCGGGCACGCTCACCAGCGGCCAGATGGGCGCCGCCATCAGCCAGTCCGCCGCTTCGGGCGTGGCCAGTGCGACGATTTCCAACGCGGGCCTGATCGAGGGATGGCGTCATGGTATTTTCATGGGCAACGAGGCGGTCATCACCAACACCGGCACCATTCGCGCCACGGGCACGAGCGTCGTGGCCGCGATTTATCTTTCGGCGACCAACGGCGCGGACAGCCTCATCACCCTCGACACCGGCTCCGTGCTCGAAGGCGACGCAATCAGCGCCTCTGTGAACTCAAACCGCCTCGTGCTCCGGGGCTCCGGCGCGGAGGACGGCAATTTCATCGGGAGAACGGACGCCTCGGGCTTCAAATCGCTGACGATGGAAGGCGACGACTGGACGCTCTCCGGAACCCTTTCGCTCACGGGAACGGACGCCGCCCTGCGCGTCGCCACCGGCACGCTTTCAATTGCCGGCAATGTCCTCTTCCGCAAAACCGGCGGCGCCGCCGGGGTGGACGCGGGTGCAACGCTCAGGATTGCCGACGGCGCGGCTCTCGCCTCGGCGGCGGCGGGCAAACATGCCGCCATCGCAACCGCCGGCGCCGTGCTCTTCGACCTCGCCGGCGACTTTGCCTACAACGGAAACATAAGCGGCCCCGGCTCCGTGATAAAAAACGGCGCGGGCACGGTGATGCTTTCAGGCTCCAACACCCACGGCGACACCACGATCAACGCCGGCACGCTCCAAGGCAGCCTCGGCGCCGGCGTCCTCACGGTCAACGCGGGTGGCGTTTACGACGCGGGCGCCATGACGGCGGTGACAGTCGGCGGGCTGGCAGGCGATGGCGCCGTGATGCTCGGCTCCGCGGACTTGGTGTTCAACATCGCGGGCAACGCCGCCGTGTTTGATTTCGCAGGCACAATCACCGGCGGCGGCCAGTTCATCAAAACCGGCTCCGGCACGCTCGACCTGCAACAAACACTCACCTTTGCCAGCACACACATCAAGGAAGGTTCGGTAAAACCCGGCGATGTCGCAAAACTCGGCGCGGGCACGCTCCTGCTCGGCGGCGCCGCCACGCACGGCCTGATTGATTACACCGGAGCGGCGGACTGGACAAAGGACATCGGGCTGACCGGCGCGGGCGGCGGTTTTGTCATCGGCGCCGGTGGCAGCGCAAACTTCATCGCGACGGCGACGGGCGCGGGCGATTTTGTGAAGTCGGGAAGCGGCACGCTGGACATCACGGGGGCGGCGATGAACAACACCGGAAACACCGTGGTCGGGGCCGGCACGCTGCGCGGCGACGCAACCACGATCAAGGGCGACACCAGCGTGGCGGCGGACACGACCGTCGAGTTTTATCAAATCACCGCCGGCGCTTACGCCGGAGCCATCACCGGCGCGGGTTCGCTGCACAAGACCGGCGCGGGCTCGCTCACCCTGACAGGCGCCGGCGCCTATGGCGACACCGTCATCAGCGCGGGTTTGCTCGAAGGCGGCATCGGCGCGGGCACGCTCACGGTGGAGGGTTCCGGCACGTATAAAATGGGCGCGGGTTCAAGCGTCACTCTCACCGGTATGCTCGGCAACGGCACGGTTGATTTGAATAACAATGACCTTGTCTTCGACGTGGCCGATGGCGTCACGGGCGTGTTCGGCTTTCAAGGCGCTCTGGGCAACGGCAACGATTTTATCAAAACCGGCGCGGGCACGCTCGACTTGCGGCAAACACTCACCCTCGCCAGCACGCACATCAAGGAAGGCGCGGTGAGACTCGACGCCGCCGCAAAACTCGGCGCGGGCACGCTCCTGCTCGGCGGCGCCGCCACGCACGGCCTGATTGATTACACCGGATCGGCGGACTGGACAAAGGACATCGGGCTGACCGGCGCGGGCGGCGGTTTTGTCATCGGCGCCGGTGACAGCGCAAACTTCATCGCGACGGCGACGGGCGCGGGCAATTTTATAAAGTCGGGAAGCGGCACGCTCGACATCACGGGGGCCACGATGAACAATGCCGGCAACACCGTGGTCGAAGCCGGCACGCTGCGCGGCGACGCAACCACGATCAAGGGCGACACCAGCGTGGCGGCAGGCGCGGGCGTCGAGTTTTATCAAATCACCGACGGCGCCTACGCCGGGGCCATCACCGGCGCGGGTGCGTTGCACAAGACCGGCGCAGGCTCGCTCACCCTGACGGGCGCCGGCGCCTACGGCGACACCGTCATCAGCGCGGGTTTGCTCGAAGGCAGCATCGGCGCGGGCACGCTCACGGTGGAGAGTTCCGGCACGTATAAAATGGGCGCGGCTTCAAGCGTCACCTTTACCGGTATGCTTGGCAACGGCACGGTTGATTTGAATAACAATGACCTTGTCTTCGATGTCACATCCGGCCTGACAGGCACGTTTGCCTTCCACGGCGCGCTCAGCAACGGCAACGATTTTATCAAGACCGGCGCGGGCACATTGGAGCTGGGCGGCGCCCTCGCCCTCGCCAGCGCCTTCATCAGGGATGGCGCGGTAAAACTCGACGACCAGGGCAGACTCAACGCGGGTTCCATCACGCTCGGCGACACCACCGCGCGCGGCCTGATTGACTATACAGGAGCGGCTGACTGGACAAAAGATATCGGGCTGACCGGCGCGGGCGGCGGATTTATCATCGGCGGCAGCGCAAACTTCACCGCGACGGCGTCAGGCACGGGCGATTTTATAAAGTCGGGAAGCGGCACGCTCGACATCACGGGAGCCACGATGAACCACACCGGCAACACGCTGGTCGGGGCGGGCACGCTGCGCGGCGACGCAACCACGATCAAGGGCGACACCAGCGTGGCGGCGGACGCGACCGTCGAGTTTTATCAAACCGCCGACGGCGTTTATGCCGGAGCGATCACCGGCGCGGGTTCGCTGCGCAAGAGCGGCCCGGGCGCGCTCACCCTCACCGGGGCCAGCGCCCACGGCGACACCGTCATCGAGCAGGGTTTGCTCACCGGTGACATCAGCGCGGGCCGGCTCGATATAAAGACCAGCGGCACCTACAAGGTGCGCGACGACCAGCAGACTTACACCACCACGGGCATCACCGGCGACGGCATGCTCGACCTGAACCAGGCCGATCTCGTGTTCGACATCGCGGGTGGCGCCAGCGCGTTCAGCTTCAGCGGCAGCTACACCGGCGCGGGCGGCAATCAGCTCATCAAGACCGGCGCGGGCACGCTCGACTTGCAAACCCGTGCGGCGCTTCCCGGCGGCGCCGCGATCAAGGAGGGCGTCGTGCGGCTGGCCGGCGAGGATTTCCTCCCCGGCGCCGGCATCACGCTCGGCGGCGCGACCGCCGCCGGTTTGCTCGACTACACCGGCTCCACCGCATGGGCCGGGGCGCTCAAGGTCGCGGGCGCGGGCGGCGGCTTCACCGTGGCCGGCGGCGCCGGCGCGCAATTCTCCGGCACGCTTTCGGGCGACGCGCCTTTTATCAAGGAAGGCGCGGGACGCCTCGATGCGACCGGCGCGACCTTTGCCAACACCGGCGGCATGTCGGTGCGCTCCGGCACGCTCGCGGGCACCGCGCAAAACATCGCCGCGGCCACCGAGGTGCGCGCGGGCGCGGTGCTGGAGTTTGCCCAGGCGAACGACGGCGTTTACGCAGGCGCGTTCACCGGCGCGGGTTCCCTGCTCAAGACCGGCGCGGGCATGCTCACGCTGTCACAAGCGGTTGGCTGCGGCGGCGCGACCACCGTGCGCGAAGGCATTCTCAGGGCGGGCGCGGCCGGTCTCTGGCTCAATGCATCGAAGGTCGTCACCGGGACCGCCGGCGCGATCGACATGGGCGGTTTTGGCCAGAGGATCGTCAGCCTCGCCAACGACGGCGCGATTATATTCAACGCAAAAGTCAACGCCGTCGCGGGAGTCATCTATGAAATGGACAGCCTGCAAGTTACCGGCGAGGCAACCGGCCAGGGAAAAATCCGCGTCAATATAAACGAAACCTCCATCGACGGCGCGGCATGGACGCAGGAAGCCGTGTTTTTCGAGATCAGCGGAAGCAATGCGCCGCATTACACGGCCGAGATCGCCGGGCGTCATGTCAGCGGCGCCTACGACTGGGTGGTCACGCCCTCCGGTGATCGCAAAAAATACACGCTCTCCGCCGACCGGCTTTCGCCGGAAGTGCCCGCGGCCGGCGGGATCGACGCCGCGGGTTATCTCGCGGGCAAGGCCTCGGCGTCCGGTCTCAGCCGGAGGCTGCTGACGATGCGCGCGGAAAACAGCCCGCACGATTTTCAATTCTGGAGCGGCGGACTCTGGCGCGAAGACCGCTTGAACGACGCGCTTTATCATCACGCGGAGGCGAGGACACGCGGCATCCAGATCGGCGCGGATTGGAACAACAAAAAGGGAAGCGGCAAGCCCGCCACCATCGGCATGTTTTATGATTATGCGGAAACGGACGTGGACATGGACGGCAAGACCTCCTCCACCAAGGCCAGGTCCGGCGGCGCCGGTTTCTACGCCTCGTATCGCCCGGCCCCGCTTTATATTGACCTGCTCATCCGCAGCTCGCGGGAAGATTACGACATCATCGTGCCCGGCATGCCCGCGTTCAGCACCGAGGGCACGGGCATCGCCGTTTCCATCGAGGCCGGCGGGGTGCTTCCGGTTGACTGGAGCTGGAACATTGAACCGCAATTCCAAGCCATGCTGCAAAAACACAAGGTGGGCGCCGTGTCCGACGCGTTCGGTCGCGAATATGCAATTGATGGCGCCGGCACGATCGAGGGCCGCTTCGGCGTGCGGCTCTGGCGCGAGTTTCCGGTGTGGAACGGCAGGGGCCGGCTCGCTCCCTGCATCCGCCCCAGCCTTGTCTATGAATGGGAGGGCGAAGGCGTGGTGACCGTCGGCGGCAGGAGCTTCAAAAACCACATGGGAGGCTCTTACGGCGCGATTGATGCCGGCGTGACGCTCATGCTCGGCAGACACTTCCTGGCCAGCGTGGATGGAGGCTGGTATGCCGGAAGCAAGATGAACGGATACGCCTTCAACGCCGGCCTCGGCCTTCTCTGGTAAAACCACGCCCCGCGCAATCACCCGTTTCTGATTATATATATTATTATGAAAACAAATCCCCGCAATGTGCCCGCCCTTCCGTGCCTGTCGCGCGCCGCGGCGCTGTTTCTCCTCTGCCTGCCCGCCACGCTGGCCGCGCAAACGGCCGCTCCGGCCGGGCCGCCCGACGAGGAAATCGTCGTGATGGAGGGATTCAACATCACCGAGTCGTCCCGCGTCGATGATTGGGCCTCCACCCAGGCGATGAGCGGCACGCGCACCGCCGAAGCCATCGTCAATCTCCCTTATCACATGCAGGTGGTGACCGCCGGGTTCATGGAGGATTTCGACATGATATCGGTCATCGACCAGTTGTCGACCATCAGCGGCATCGCGCTCGACGGGGATTCCGCCGACCCCGCCGCCGGCGCCACGCCGAGCGAGTATGCGACATTCCGCGGGTTCAAAATATCGAAACTGCGCGACGGTTTCAGGAACGCCCCGCCGCCCGAGCTTGGCAACACCCGCCAGGTCGAGGTGATCAAGGGCCCCATGTCCACGCTTTACGGCATGGCCCAGCCGGGCGGCGTGATCAACTACATCTCCAGGAGCCCGCGGGCGCGCCCGCTATACTCGGGCAGCTTCACGGCGGGCAATTATGGCCGGGTGAGCGGCCGCGCCTCCGTCAACACGCCGATTTATAAAAAGAAACTCTACGTCCTGGCGGTGGCGTCGCACTCCTTCAGGGAGGGCAATATTGAGTATTCCGAGAACGAGACCGGCACTTATTTCGCCCGGCTCCTGTATAAGCCCGCCCCGGCGACCGACATCACGGTTTCCTATGAACTCCAAAAGGCCGGGGGGCGCCGGGGCGACACGATACCGCGCTGGACCACGGGAAACACGGTGAACGGGAAAAACTGGAGCACCAGCACCGGCACGCTCATGGGGCCCTACATGCCTCTCGCCACATTCAGCACGACCGGCGGGCCCAACGAATGGTATGATCGTTCTTATGCCGGGGTGAACCTTCTCCTGGAACAAAAGATCGGCAGGAATTGGAAATTCCGCGCCGCCTATCAATGGCAGGAGAAAAAATGGGACCAGAATTTTTTCACCGACTCCAACTACTGCGTGGACATTCCGGATGGCGGCATGCGCGCCATTTACCCGCGGGTGTGGTTTCAGGACTACGACTATCCCTATGCGATCCAGGCGGACCTGCTGGGCTACTTCAAGACGGGGAAAATCCGCCACGCGTTGCATTTCCTCTTCGATACCGCAAAGATTGAACTGGACCGCTCTTATTGGGAACTGCCGGACGCGCAAAACCGGCCGGTCTCCAGTGGCGGAATCATTCCCGACTCCGTGTATTACATGGACCCGTTCAACCCGGATTGGAGCACGGACTGGTTCAGCTTCGACGACATAAGAAGCAAGGATCGGGAAGGCGGGCGCTCCCGGCTGGACAGCCAGCGCTATGAGCATGAAAGGATGACCGGCTATTCCGTCAGCGAACGCATGTATCTGTTTGACAACAGGCTGATTTTCATGGGCAGCCTGCGTTATGACAGGGTGTATAACAAAGTCTATAGCGGCACCCGGCTTATGAGTGACGGGAACTGGCAGGGATGGCGGCGCGCGCTCAAGGATGACGACACCACCTACAGCATCGGCTGCAACTGGAATCCCCGCGGAGACAACAGTCTGATCGTGTTCGGCAACCACAGCACCTCCTATAACACCGAGATCGTCGTGGATGGCGGGACGGGGCGGGTGATGCCGAACGAGACCGGAGAGGGAACCGAGGGCGGGATCAGGCTGAATGCGTTCAAGGGCAAAATGGCGCTGGCCGTTTCGGGGTTCCATATCGAAAAGCATAACATCGCGCAGACAAATAATGACTATTATGTGGCGGGTGACGGAACGCCCGAATATACAAGCACGGGGACGCACCGGGTCCGGGGCGTGGACATGGACCTGCATATCCGGCCGTTCAACGGGTTTGTGCTCGGCCTGGCCGCCGCCTATATCGACGCAAAGGTCATCGGCTCCAGCGACCCTCGCTACCCGGTTGGCTCGCGCAAGGTGAAGACTCCCGACAAAACCCTGTCCGTTGCGGCGAAATACCGGTTCCCGGGCCTGTTCAGGGGATTCTCCGTCGGGGCGCGCATGGGCTACCGGTCGGGTTATGTGAACGAGAATTATATAGCAAAAAACTCCCTGGTGCCCGGTTCCAATAATGCCGAGCATCCCTATTACGCGTCGCCGTCGCTGACGACCTTCGGCGGATTTGTCAAATACGAATGGAGGCGGAAGAAAATCAACCAGTCCCTCACGCTGAATGGAAACAATCTCACAAACAAACTGTATGTCGGCGCGAACCGGAAACTGAGCCTCGGGCTCCAGGTCTCATTGACCTACGGCATTTCGTTTAGATAACTGATGGGACGCGGCGGCCAGTTTTGACAGGGCGGTCTCGCCGAGACCGCCGTCGTTTGCCTCGTGGTGCTCGCGGCGGTCTC
>JAITDF010000630.1 GCA_031282705.1 Opitutaceae bacterium
GAACGAGGAACGAGGAACGAAGAACGAGAAAAACACAGTTTCCTCCCTTGACCACCCCTCGCCCCCTTTCACACAATCACCCCTTTCCCCTTTCCGCCCATGAGCAACAACGCCACCTCCGACACCACCTCCAATAATTCCGCCTGCCGCTGCCGCTGCTGCCAGTGGCTGCCCTCCGGCCCCTCGCTCGGCTACATTGTCCTGCGCCTCTGGCTCGCCGTCCGCGCGCTCCTCACCGCGTGGGAAAAATTCGCCGGCACCGCGAAAAAAGAAATCGCCGACCAGTTCGGCGCCATCGGCGAAGTCGAGTCCAAAGTCTATGGCCTCTCCCACTATCACGGCATGGCCCCCTCGCTTGAGGAAGCCCTCCGCGCCGAGCCGCTCATGCCCGGCTGGATGCTCACCGCCTACGGCTACGCGCTCGGCCCCGTGCTCATCCTCCTCGGCCTCGCCCTCCTCCTCGGCGTTGCCACCCGCCTCACGCTCTTCCTCATGGGCCTCGTCTATGTCTCGCTCACCGCCGGCATGATTCTGCTTGGCGGCCAGAACGAAATCCTCGGCACCGCCATGCTCGGCGTCCACGTCATCATGATCGCCCTCGCCCTCAAATGGGCCGAGCACGACCGCTGGTGCCTCTGCAAAAAGTGCTGACCCTCTCAAGCCCGACCGCCAAAGGACGCAAAGGGCGGAGCCCCCCGTAATCAGCTCGCAAATTCCATTTCTCCGCCCCTCGCGCCCTTCCCATCCTTCCCATCTCTCCTATTTCTCCCATCTCTCTCATTTCTCCCATTCCTCCCATTCCTCTGCGGTCAATTCTCCCACCCTCTCTCCCACCCTCCATTCCCCTTCCACTTCCAACTTCCACTTCCACTTAAACTTCCACTCAAACTCCTTCCCCTTTCACCGACACCATGCCAGCCCTCCCGCACTCCGCTCCCTCCGCTCCGCATTCCGCCCCCCCCGCTCCGCGCTCCGCCCCCCGCGCTTCGCAACCCCCCGTGCTTTCCCGCCGCCGCTTCCTCGCCACCGGCGCGATGGCCGGCGCCGGCCTCATCCTCGCCCGCGCGCCCTTCGCCATCGCCCAGGCCGGCCGCTCGCCAAACTCCGGGCTCAACCTCGCCCTCGTCGGCCTCGGCGCACAAGGCCGCATCCTGCTCGACGCGATGCTCAACATCCCCGGCCTGCGCTTCCGCGCCCTCTGCGACATCTGGCCCTACGCCCAGCAATACGGCCGCAACAAACTTAAAAAAGCCGGCCACGACGTAAACGTCTATGCCGACCTCGACGACCTCCTCGCCAAGGAAAAAGACCTCGACGCCGCCATCATCGCCACCCCCGACTTCTGGCACGCCCCGCACACCGTCGCCTGCCTCCGCGCCGGCCTCCACGTCTATTGCGAAAAAATGATGTCCAACACCATCGAAGGCGCCCGCGCCATGGTGAAGGCGATGGACGCCTCCGGCAAACTCCTCCAAATCGGCCACCAGCGCCGCAGCAACCCCCGCTACCTCCGCGTTTACCACAACCTCATCCAGACCGCCCGGCTCCAGGGCAAATTCGTCGGCGCCAACGCCCAGTGGAACCGCGCCGTCACCGACGACCTCGGCTGGCCCAAAGCCTACGCCCTCAAGGACGACATCCTGAAAAAATACGGCTACAGCGACATGCACCAGTTCCGCAACTGGCGCTGGTTCCGCGACCTCTCCGGCGGCCCCATCTCCGACCTCGGCGCCCACCAGATCGACATCTTCGCCTGGTTCCTCGGCAAAAACCCCTCCTCCGTCTTCGCCACCGGCGGCGTGGATTATTACAAAACCCACGAATGGTACGACAACGTCATGGTCATCTACGAATTCCCCCTCGACCACGGCGCCGTCCGCGCCTTCTACCAAGTCCAGACCGCCACCAGCTCCGGCGGCGGCTACTTTGAAAACTTCATGGGCGACGAAGGCAGCATCACCATCTCCGAAAACCCGAAACTCACCAAAGTCTTCCGCGAAGACCGCGCCCCCGAATGGGACCAATGGGTCAAACAAAACTACCTCATCAAAACCGCCGCCCCCGCCGAGCCCGAGCAAAAAAGCGGCGTCGTGGACATCCGCGAAACCAAGGCCCTCGCCGCCTACGAGGTCCCCGGCATCCTCAACAAACCCATCCACCAGCCGCACCTCGAAAACTTCTTCAACACCATCACCGGCGCCCCCGCCTACGACGGCAAACCCTCCCGGCTCACCTGCGACGGACGCCACGCCTTCATCAGCGAAATCCCCATCTACCACGTCAACCCCGCCGTCGCCGCCCGCAAAGTCATCACCTTCAAACCCGAGGACTTTGTCGTCTGAAAAACCACCCCGGCCCAAACCGCGGAACCAAAAACCTTTTATGGGAAACCTCTAAAAAATAAAAAACAAATCAACCGCGAAAATCGCGAAATTTCGCGAAATTTCCAATAAGGGCAGTTTGAATTATTGAACAAAAGGCAACGAAGAAAACGAAGGGCAATCAGGAAGAACAACCAAGGACGCATGCCTTTCTTCTTTTTCAGCTTTCCTGAAACAAACAACCTCTCATTCATTCTCATTCAGAATCCTCTTTGTTTTTTATCTTCGTTGCCTTTGTTTCCTTCTGTTCGAAAATGAATTTTTCAAAGTGCCCGTAAGTATTTTTCTTTTAAACAAATCATCCAACCCTCCTTGGTTTTATTTTTCGCGTCTTTTCGCGTCTTTTCGCGGTTAAAAACTGATTTTTAGAGGTTCCATAAAAAAATTCCCTCACTTTCTTCGCACCCTTCGCGGTTAATCAACTCTCCCGGCACACCATGAAAAAAATCCACCTGCTGATCACCTCCGCCCTTGTGGCGACATTTGCGTGCTCGATGAGCGCGCAGGAAAAACTGGTCCCCTTCAAGACCACGCTCCCCAGGCCAAAGCTCGCCGGCACGCCCGTGGCGGTGAAGGCCGCCAACCTTGAAACCGCCGACGACATCGCCAAACGCCCTCCGGTCATGATCCCCGAGGGCGCCGCCAACCTCGCCAAAGGCAAACCCGTCACCGCCTCCGACGCGTTTCCCGTGATCGGCATGCTCGAACAAATCACCGACGGCGACAAGGACTCCGACGAAGGCTGCTTCGTCGAATTCGGCGACGGCAGGCAATGGGTGCAGATCGACCTCGAAAAAGAGGCGAAAATCTCCGCCATCGCCGTGTGGCACTTCCACTCCCAGGCGCGCGCCTACAACGACGTGGTCGTGCAGCTCTCCAACGACCCCGACTTCCTCGCCGGCGTGACCACCGTCTTCAACAACGACCACGACAACTCCGCCGGCCTCGGCGCGGGCAAGGACAAGGCCTACATCGACACCAACAAAGGCCGCGTCATCCCCGTGAACGCCGTCGCCGGCCGCTACGTGCGCCTCTACAGCAACGGCAACACCGCCAACACCGCCAACCACTACATCGAAGTCGAAGTCTGGGGCAAATAAAGGCTCCC
>JAITDF010000638.1 GCA_031282705.1 Opitutaceae bacterium
GAGACCGCCCTACCAAAATCTGCCGACTGCGTAACATCAGGTTTTAAGTTTAAGTTTAAGTTCAAGTTATGAGAGGGGCGGGAGGGCAAATGGCGGGCTGGCGGGCTTCGCCCTCGAAACCCCCGTCAGAGGCGGGAAGGGATGCCGGGTTTCCCGTTTCGCCCGGCGCCCGCGCTCCATGATGGCGCGGGGCATAATAGCGCGGGAATGAGTGCCCGCGCTTGTTGAGTGTCGGCCGGGGGGGCATGCGTTTGCCTCAGGGGCGGACGGAGATGGAGACGGGGGAGCCTTTCACGGAGGTGCCGTCGGTGCGGTTGGCGTCGATTTCAAAGGCAAAGGAGGTTTCGCCGGGGGTGATGTCCTTGGTGAACTCAAAGGGGTAGGTGTCGTCGGCCAGGGTGGCTTCGCCCCTGGAGTCCATGATGGTGAAGCCGACGTTTTTCCATAGGGAGTCGTCTTCGCGGAGGTAGGCGTAGAGCCAGGTGGCGCGGTCGCCGAGGCTGAGGATCATGGCGCGGGCGTCGCCGGGGGCGAGCCGCATCACGCCGGTGGCGATGGGGTGGGCGAGGTCGTTGCCGGGGGTCCAGCCGTGGCGGGGCATGGCGCCTTCGATGTAGAGGGCGGAGATGCCGGCGGCGGGGATGTCGATGCTGACTTCGCCGGAGGAGTTCCAGATGGCGCCGGAGACGGGCTGGTTGGCGACCCAGCGGCGGATGTGGGCGCCTTCGGGGAGGAGGGCGAAGCATTCGGGGTCGAGGGTGATGCGGGTGCGGACGGGGGCGAAGGATTGGTTGGTGAAGACGATGGCGACGCCGTGGCCGTTGTAGGCGGCGAGGTGGTTGAGCTCGGGGGAGCCGGTGGTGACGAGGCCGGGGGGGAGCCAGAGGTGCATGTCGTCGAGGCCGTAGATTTTGCCGGGGCGGTGGCCGTAGAAGCGGCTTTGGAAGTAGGCGTAGCCTTCGATGTATTGGTCGGGGAAGGTGATGGCGCCGGCGCTGCGGGCCCAGGCGTCGGTGACGAGGTAGTCGAGGAGCATGGAGGCCATTGGCCAGATGTGGTTGTAGTGGAAGGTGTTGTAGCTGAGCTGTTCGTGGGGGCGGAGGGGGTAGGCGGTCTTTTCATAGACGGTGGTGCGGTCGGTGTTGATGTGGTAGCCGGGGAAGTTGCGGTAGCGGCCGATGATGGCCCAGCGGGCGATGTCGTGGAGGAAGGCGTCGCCGGTGAGGGCGGAGAGGCGGAGCATCCAGGGGGCGTGGTGTGCCATGAAGATGGCGCGGTGGCCGGTGGCGGTGCCGGAGGATTCGGAGGTGAGGCCGAGTTCGGAGAGGCGCCAGGCGGGGGCGTCTTCCTCGGTGGCGGGGATGGGGGTGTGGCCGCGGCGGGCGAGATACCAGTAAACGGGGGCCTGGCCGCCTTTGTTTACACGGATGGTTTCGTTGGGGACGGCGGGGCACATCCAGACGAAGAGGGCGTGGAGGCGCGCGCCGCGGTGGGCGGCGTCGAGGTAGCGGAGTTCGCCGGTGTTTTCGTAGAGCATGAGGAGTTCGGGCCAGCGGGGGACGAAGCCGGGCCAGAAGAAGAAGCCCTGGGTGTCGGGGTCGTCGAAGGTGGCGGCGGGGGTGGCGATGCGGCGGGCGAGGTAGTCGTCGGCGCCGGTGCGGGCGCGGGCGAGCCAGGTTTTGTCGCCGGTGGCGCGGTCGAGGGCGAGGGCGTTCCACCAGGTGGGGCCGGGGGTGGGTTCGTCGAGGTTGAGGACGCGGTATTGGTAATAGAGGGAGTGGGCGGTTTCGAGGAAGACGCCGGTGTTGCCGCGGCTGATGGCGTGGAGGGCGGAAAATTCGCTGAGCGGGGCGGCGGGGCCGTGGAGGGCGCGGGAGGGGGACTGGATTTTTTGCGCGGGGTCGAGGGTGAAGAGGAATTTTTCGCGGGAGAAGAGGTATTCGAGGATGGGGCGGGCGCGTTCGGTGAAGAGTTTGGCGCGGCCGGTGACGAGGGCGAGGGAGAGGGGGTTGAGGGAGGAGACGTTTTTGACCGAGCCGGGCACGTCGGTGCCGTAGCTGCTGCCGCGGAGGGCGGGGTCCCAGTGGGCGTAGTCGCTCATGCCGTAGTCGATGATGTTGTCGAGGGTGGTGTTGAGGGGGCCGAGGGCGTTGTGGCGGCGGTCGGCGAAGGCGAAGAGTTCGCGGGCGATTTTTTCAACGCCGGCGGTGATGTCGGTGTCGGGGAGGCGGACGAGGCGGAGTTTGAAGGTGAGGGTGCCGCCGGCGGTGCCGTAGGAGCCGGCGCCGCCGAGCATGGGGAAGAAGAGCATGGGGCGGAGGGTGTTTTCCGTGGTGCGGAGGGCGACGCCGAAGCGGCTGTTTTCAAAGGTGGGGAGGGGCTGGAAGGGGAGTTCGGCGGGGTCGGCGACGAGGCCGTAGAGGGTGCCTTCGTGGCGGACAAAGGCGCCGGGGAGGGGGCACATGTGCGCGGAGGTCAGCCAGGGGCGGGCGGGGAAGCGGCGTTCGGTCCAGATGAGGGGTTGCCAGGCTTCCTGCACGGTGGCGTCGGCAAAGGCGGGCGCGCCGGTGTAGCCGATGGAGATCCAGCCGGTGTGCTTGCGGGTGATGGTGACGGTGAGGAGGGGGAAGTGGTTGCCGTCGAAGTGGGTGAGGCGGGCGTCGATGCGGACGTGGGGGTTGGTGTCGGGGAAGGCGTAGGTGGTGACGCCGGGGACGCTGTCGCGGCCGGCGAAGGAGGTGGTGGAGACGCTGACGGCGGCGAGTTCGGAGCGGGTGGCGGCGTCGAAGAGGTTGAAGGCGCGGTTGGCGGTGCCGCCGTCGAGGATGCGTTCGTCGAAGCCGTCGCCGGCCTGGGTGATGTCGCGGCGTATGTTGAGGTTGCTGGCGCGGGAGGCATCGACGGCCCAGGTGGGGACGTTGTAGGGCACTTTCGGGATGCCGGCGGGGCGGAAGTCGAGCTGGGGGTCGTCCGCACGGAAGAGGACGGTGAAGGCGGGCAGGAAGCCTTGTGCGGCGGTGGCGGGGGCCGGGTCGGACGCTTGGGCGGGCGCCGGGGGGAAGGTCGTGGAATAGGCCGGGGCGAAGGGCGGGGAGTAGTCCGGGGCGGGTTCCGGGGAAAGCCCGTCGGCGCGGAGCGTGGAAAACGCGGCCGGCAGCGCCAGGAGGGCGGCGGCGGCGAAGAGGGCGGCGAGGCACGGGAGCGGGCGGTGGTGCGTGAGCGGGCGCGGGAGCCGGCGCGGGCGGCGGCACGGGAGCGGGAGCTGGCGCTGGTGCCGGCGCGCGGCGGGTTGCGCGAGTGCATGGGTGAGGATTTGGAACAGGGAGGCGGGCATGGCGGTGAGTTGTTGGACGAGTGTTGAGTGTTGGGACGGACGGGAAAAATGGAACGGGCGTGAGGGATTCGCGATGCGCGCGCGGGGCGCGGAACGTGAACCAAACGGCATCATCTCAAGCATTTTTTTCGTGCGAAGCAATGCTGTCGTGCGTCAACAGTTGACCAAGGGCGCGGCCCCGGCGCCGGCGGCATCTCCGCCGGAGGTTTTTTTTCGTTCCCGTTCCCGTTTCCCGTTCTCTTTCCT
>JAITDF010000654.1 GCA_031282705.1 Opitutaceae bacterium
CAGACCGCCCGGCGCTACGATTGGCGGGCGGCGGCGCGGCGCGCTTTTGACGGGGTGGCGACTAAAGTCGCCGCCCCGTCGGGCCCTGCCGCCGCCCTGTCAAGCCGCCGCCCCGTCAGGCTGACGGCACGGCGGCGTGACGTGCCGCAGGTTTCCAAACCTGCTTCCGGGCCGAAAGGCGGTGTTTTTAACCTGTCCCCAATTCTCTCGCTGGCGTGTGCAACCCCGTTGGGGTTGTTGTTCATTGGCCGGAGGAGACAGGGTAGGCTCGCAAGCTCGCCAACCCTGCCCTTTGTTATGCGAACGCCTTTGGCGTTCGTAATGCCGTCCGGGCACACACCCTTGAATGGCGGTGCTTTTAACCTGTCCCCAATTCTTGTCCTGTCCCCAATTCTCGCCCCGTCAGGCTGACGGCACGGCGGCGTGACGTACCGCAGGTTTCCAAACCTGCTCGGGCCGAAGGCCCGCAATCAGACCCATGCCCGCAAAAAAGCCCGCGACCAAGCGCGGGCTTTGAAGCAGACTTGGAAGTCTGCGGTACGTCAGACCGCCCGGCGCTACGATTGGCGGACGGCGTCGCGGCGCGCTTTTGACGGGGCGGCGACTTTAGTCGCCACAACAAACACGGCGCGGGCGCGCCTTCCGCCGGCGCCGCATTCCGATCGGGCGACTGAAGTCGCCCGGCCGCGTCGCTCCGCGTCTTTCGGCGACTAAAGTCGCCGCCCCGTCGGGCCCTGCCGCCGCGCCCCCGGCTCCAACGGGTGTAATTGCGAAAGGTAGCAGAAGTTAACAAGCCAGAATAGAGAATTGGGGACAGGTTAAAAATGCCGCCACGTCGCCGTGAAAGCCGTCAACGAGGGCGGCGGAATAAATTGCCCCGCCCCGTCCATCCCCAAAATTGGGAACCGGTTAAAAACATCACCTTTACCATTTTCTCCTTCTTCTGCTACCAATCGCAATTACACCCGGCTCCAACGGTCCGCATTTTCCCGGGTTGACAAAAGGGCGCGGGGGCGTTTGAGGGGCCGGGCGAGGCGTTTTTTCCCATGCTGAGATACTTTGTCCACGGCGAGCGTAATTTTCACACCCACCCCGACCCGGGCGGGCGGCGGTTCAATTGGGAGATTTTCGTCCTGTTCGACGGGCATTGCTGGCCGGTGGAGCCGGGCGGGGCGCGCATCGGCGGCAGCAAGACGAACTTCTGGATATGCCGGCCCAATTTTGATTATTACTGGCACGGCCCGAACCAGGTCTGCCGGCGCGCGACGCTGCATTTTTCCGACATCCCCGAGGTGGTTGAAAAGGCCATCCCCGAAGACGGCGCCCTGTGCGCCACCCTCACGGCGGAGGAACTGGCGGCGGCCGCGCGCATCGCGAACGAAATCGCCCCGCATTTTCTGGCGCCGACAAAAATCAGCCCGCTGGTGTTCGAGCGGGGGTTGATCGACCTGTGCATGCTGGCGATGAAGCCGTTCGCCTCCGAGCGCATGGAGTCGCTGGACAACTCGCCCTACAACCGCATCGAGCGCGCGACCGCCTTTTACCTGCAAAACATCCGGCGCAACCCCAAGGTGGACGAGGTGGCGCGCGCGGTCAACCTCTCGACCAGCCATTTGCGCCGCCTGTTTTACCTGGTGCGCGAGGAAACGCCGCACCGGTATTTCCACAGCCTGCGGATGAAGCGCGCGGCCGACCATCTGGCCTCCACCGAGGACACGCTGGCCCAGGTGGCCGGGCTCTACGGTTTTTCCGACGCGACCGACCTGTGCCGCGCGTTCAGGTCGTTTTATAATGTCAGCCCGCATGTGTGGCGGAAAAACATCGCCGTCCACCACCAATCGCTGGGGGACTGGCGGATGTCCCGCTACGCGGCGGTGTGGCGCGACCGCGGCGACGGGCGGGACGAGGAAAAGCCCGCCCGGAGGCGGCGCGCCGGGCGGGACCGCGCCGGCGCGAAAACGCGCCGCGGCAGGCAGGGTTGATTTTGTCAATATTTAGGCGGAGGAGGAAACTGGCGGGCGGGCGGGGCATGTGCTGTCTTGCGCATGTAACGGTAAACTCCAATCCCAACCCATCCCTATTGCTCTTATGAATCCTGCCAAAATGCCTCCGACCGTCCTGCCGGGATTGTTCCTGCTTGGCGCATTGCTGCTTGCGGCCGCCCCGGCGTCTCGCGCCGCCGTCACGGTGTCCGTCTCCGTGGCGGACGGCCCGTCCCTGCCCGGCCTCGCCAACGTGGTGGACACCACCGAAAGCGAGGGCACCGGCTCGCTGCAAGCCCGGTATTTCCGCGCTGACGATTACCGCGCGGTCGCGCAGTCCTTCAAGTGGACCAGCTCCGGCCCGCTGACGGGCATCGGCTTCCGCCTCAACGCCGAGCACGCGGCGGCCACCACCTTCACCGCGACGGCGCAAGACTACCGCGTTTCAATATACAAAGTGGCCAACGGGTCAACCGGCGCGGCCGTCTCGGACAACCTGTTCACCGGCACGGTGACGCTGAACGCGACGCTCATCAGCGCCGGGCTGGAGGGCAAGTATTTGTATTTCGCCTTCAATGGCGGGGGCGTTCCCCTGCTGCCCAACAATTATTATATGTTTTTGCTGGAGCCCATTGATATCGTCAACGGCAACCGGCTGTATTTCACCTGGATTCCGGGGGCGACCTATGCCGACGGGTGCGCCGGCTCCATCTCCGCCGTCGGCACGCCGGCCACGGCGTCGGGCATAGCGTATGATTTGAAGTTTTTCGCGACCTCGCCGGCGGCCTCGGCCGTGTCCGTTTCCGTGATTTCCTCGCCGGCGGCGCTGGATGGCGCCTTTGTGGTGGACACCACGCAGGCGGAGATGGCCACCACGCCGAACCCTTACAACCAAGCGCGCAACAGCAGCAGTTACCGGACCATCAGCCAGTCGTTCCGCTGGGCGGGCGGGGACACGCTCAAGGCGGCGGGTTTCAAAATTCACCCCGACCAGGCCGCCTTCACCACCAGCCAGAAATACATGGTCTGGCTGGCCAAGGCGGAGGGGACGGCGGCAAACGCGGCCGTGAGTGAAACGGTGTTCACCGGCTCGTTTGATTTGGACGGAACCCTTGTCTCCGCCAGCTCGGGCGGGAACTACCTGCACCTGGATTTTTCCGGCCTGGGCATCCCGATGGAAGACGGCCAGGCTTACTGGCTGATCGTCGGTCCCGACGCCGCCGGGCCCACCGCCGCCCAGGTGCTCTTCGTGGCGTGGTGCGCCGGCGCCACCTACAGCGACGGTGTTGCCGGGCAGCCGATGACGCCGGGGGTTCCAGCGGTGATTGCGGGATCCTCAAATGACATGATTTGTTATATCATGGAGCCAAAACCGCCCATCACGGTGGAGGTGCTGGACGCGGTGCCGGCGGACGGGGTTGACGTGATGCTGGACCTCACCGGCGCCGACATCAGCGAACCGGAGCAAATCCGTTATCGTGTCGGGGGCACCGATTACCGCGTGCTCGGGCAGTCCTTCAAATGGACCAGCCCCGGCCCGCTGGCGGGCATCGGCTTTCTCATCCATGTCAATCAGACCGCGTTCGCGGTCGCGCAAAGATACCGCGTCTCCATTTACGAGGCCGCCGGCGGCAACGGCTCCGCCGCCCTCTCGGCCAAACTGTTCGAGAGCTCGGTGACGCTGACGCCGGCGCTCATCACCGGCGGGCTGGGCGGAAAATATCTGCATTTCACCTTCACCGAAGGCGTCGCGCTGGAACTCAATAAATACTATATGTGCTGGCTGGAGCCCGTCGCCGAGGCGAACAACAATAGAATCCACCTCACCTCGAACACTACCAGTCCCGGAATCTATGCGGACGGGTGCATGGGAATAAACAACGACTACACAACCCCGCCGGCCACGGCGATGGGCTACGCGCGCGATTTGCTGTTCTTCCTCACCACGCCCGCCCCCGTGGTCAAGGGCGATGTCGTTGACGGAATCGTGGCGGCCCCCGAGGGCGCCTTTTTTGCCTATCCGCACCATAACGGATTTTACCAGGGGCTGCCTGTCGTCGGGAAAGCCATCGGCGGCGGCGCGCAGCAGTTGATACAATACGATCCCGCGACGGGGGAGGGCACGGTGCTGGCGGTGCTTGAAGGGATGGAGCGTTCGTTTTCCTACTATGACATCGCCGGCAACGGACTGGCGGCGATGTGGGGGTCGGACACCGCCGTCACCGTGGTGGACCTGGGCCGGCGGCAACCCAACCGGGTCATCTACACGGCGCCGGCGGGCTGCGTCCTGCACATGCCGACGATCAATCCCGCGGGCACAAAAGTGACGGCGACCGTGGGGAAGGGGCCGGACCCGGCGTGGGCGTATTCCCTGGTCGAGATTGATATTGAAACCGGCGTGGCGACCACGCTGGCGGAAACGGATTTCCAGACCAACCACGCCCAGTATTCCCCCTACGATCCCGCCTGGATACTCTTTTCGATGAATGCCGGAAACCCGCACCGGACCTGGGTGTGGCATGAAACCGAGGCGCCGGGGGGCGCGAGGATTTTTTACCCGCAGACCGGCGCCGACGGCGGGAGCCTGAACGTCGGGCACGAGCGCCCGATGTTTCACAAGGCCGGGGTGGTGACATGCGCCTACATCACAAGCGGCGGCAATCCCAAGGGCCTGTATGAAATCGGCTTTGATAACAGCAGACGCATCATCTACACCGGCGACGCCCTGCACCCCAACATCAGCATCGACGGCAAATGGACGGTCTTCGACACCATCGGCGACTGGAAGAACGGCAATCTGGTGATCGCGGATTTCGCCACCGGCGCCTCCCAGGTTTTGATCGAGGGCATTTCATACACCAGCCACCCCTGGCATGTGCATCCCCACATCAGCCCCGACGGGAACTGGATTGTCTATAACGACGCCAACAAGGGGCGCGCCATGTTCGCGAAGGTGAACCGCGAGGCGCTGGAGCGCGTGGCGCCCGGCGTGAACGCGCCGCCGGTCATCGCCTCGTTTTCGCCCCAGGTCCTGGCGGCGGGCGACAGCGTGGAGATAACGGGGGCCGACTTTTTCAACATCACCGGCGTCTCGTTCGCGGGCATCGCGGCGGCCTCCTTTGCCACCAATCCCGCCGGCACAAAAATCACGGCGGTGGTGCCGGCGGGGCTGACGGCGGCGGGCCGCATCACCGTCACCGGCCTGCGCGGCGGCGATGAGAGCGCCGCGCAATTTTCCGTGCCGCCCGCGGTGGTCGCGGGCTTCAGCCCGCAAATCGTGGACGCCGGCACGGTGGTCACAATCACGGGCGCCGGGTTTAATGAGGTTCTAAGCGTGACGTTCAACGGCGCCGCCGCCGCGAGTTTCACGGTGGAGTCCGCCGAAAAACTGCTGGCGGTTTTCCCCGAAGGCGTGACCGCCGGCGGGAAAATCGTTGTCACCACCGCCTACGGCTCGGGCGAGAGCCCCGGCGCGTTCACGCTCAGCGCGCCGCCGGAAAACCTGGCGCGGCTCGCAAACCCGGTGGTGGTGGCCGGCGGCAGGGCCTCGCTGACCGCCTCGGCGTCCGGCGCGCCGGAGCCGTCCTACACCTGGCAGGTGTCCGTCGGCGGCGGGCAGTGGCTTGATATAACATCAAGCGGCAGCGAGTATATATTGTCCGACGGCGGCCGCACGCTGACCATCAACGCGGGGGCGCTTCTCAATGGCAACCGCTTCCGCTACATCGCCGACAACGGCAAGGGCGCGCCCGTCGCCAGCGACGCGGTCGCGCTCGCCGTCCTCGACAACGTGACGCCCGGCCCGGTGGCGCTGGTGGTGACGGGCGAGGGCGACCTCTACACGGCCGACGACAGCCTGCATATCATACAACGCATCACCGGCCTGACGGCGGGCGGCGGCACGGCGGGCCTGTTCGCCGGCGCGCCGGGCACGGCGGGCGCCGGCGACGGCGCGGGCGCGGCGGCCTTCTTCAACCAGCCCTCGGGCCTGGCCGCGGGCGGCGGCACCCTGTTCGTGGCCGACACGGGCAACAACGCCATCCGCGCCGTGGACGCCGCCGGCGGCGTCACCCGCTGGGCCGGCCTGACCGGTTCCGACGACCCCGCCGTGGACGGCTCGCGCGCGCCCTACGGCGCGGGCCTGCCGACCGCGCGTTTCGGCGGGCCGGCGGCGCTGGCGCTGGCCTCCGACGGCGTGATGTATGCGGCCGACTCGCGGGCGCACGCCATCCGCCGCATCTGGGCCAATGGCAAAGTGGACACCATCGCCGGCAAACTCGGGACGCCGGGCGCGGCGGACCGCGCGGCCGCCAGCGCGGTTGCGCAATTCCAAAAACCCACGGGCCTCGCCCGGGATGAGGCGGAGGAAAACCTCTACGTGGCCGACACGGGCAATCATACCATCCGCAAAATAAACCTCGCCGGCGCCAACCCCGTTTTCCGCGTCAGCACGCTCGCCGGCATGGCCGGCGACGCGGCATGGGCGGACCGCAACGGCGGCGCCGCGCGTTTCCACAGCCCGCGCGGCATGGTGGTCATCGGCGGGACGCTTTATATTGCCGACACCGGCAACAACGCCGTGCGCGCCGTGGACCTGGCCGGCGCCGATGTCACCACCCTCGCCGGCGCGCCGGATGCCGCCGCGGGGCTCGGCATCAAGGACGGCGGCGGCACCAACGCGTGGTTCAACCTGCCGATGGACGTGGCGCTCGACGCGGACGAAAATCTTTATGTGGCGGACACTGGCAACGGCGTCATCCGCCGCATCGACCGGGCGAATGGCAACACGGTCGGCACGCTTGTTCTGACCAAGGCCGCGGATGACGGCGCGCCGGTGGCGCCGCCCGGTGAAAATCCCGGCGGCGGCGGCGGCGGCGGTGGCGGCGGCGGCGTGTCCGTCTGTTTTCTGGCCGCGCTTTTCCTGCTGGGAGGCGCGCGTTTTGCCCGGCCCCGCCGGTGAACCCCGGACGATATGCCAAACCGTGAAAAACCAACCCGCCCAAAAATGAAAACCCACCCGCTCCGCCTTTTTTCCGCCGCCGGCCTGCTGCTGCCGGGATTGCTCTCAACGGCGCCGCTTGCCGCGGCGGTGAAATTGCTGCCGGAGGCAGGCGTGCCCGGCGCGCATCTCGTTATAAACAATCTCGGCCCGGCCATGCCGGAGGGAGTGCAGACGCGCTTCTCCAATAAAGAGGACTATCGCGCCGTCACCCAGTCGTTCCAGTGGAACTCGCCCGGCGCGCTGCTCGGCCTCGGCTTCCGTCTCGCCGCGGGGCAGCCCGCGTTTGCCCGGCCGCAGCATTACCTGCTCGCCATCCACAGCGCCCAAAACTGGGCGCCGCGCTCGCCGGTCGGCGGCCCGGTGTTCGGGGCGGAGATTGAATTGTCCGGGAAACTGGTTTCATCCAAGGCGGGAGGTTCGTATTTATATTTCGACCTGTCCGGCCTGAACGTCAGGCTCGCCGAGGGCGGCAGTTACGTGGCGGTGCTCGGGCCCGACCCCAAGCAGGCGCCCGTTCCCAGGCAGAGTCTCTATCTTGAGGCGTCGGTGGATTCCCTCGCGCGCGGCATCGGCAACCAAATCCTCGCGCCCACGCTGACCGAGGTCGCCGGCAACCGCTATAATTTCGACCTTAATTTCTTCGCCGCCTCGTCGCAGCCGGCCTCCGCGCAACCCGGCGGGGCGGACGCCGCCGCCGCGCCCGCGCGCCCCTCGCCGCCACCAGCCGCCGCCGGCACCGGCGCCGGGCCGGCGTCCTCCGCCGCCGCGGGCAAAGGCGCCGTCCGCATCGCCGGCGTCACGCTCGCGCCGGCGTCCGCCGCCGACGGGCCGGACATCGTGATAAACAGCGACGGCGACCTCATCACCGAGGCGTCGCCCCAGGCCCGGTGGCACTCGCCCGCCGACTACCGCGCCCTCACGCAGTCATTCCAGTGGCCGTCCGACGGCGAGCTGACCCGCGCCGGATTCCGGTTCGGCAGGGAGCAGGCGGCGTTCCGCGTCGCGGAGAACTATATATTTGCCATTTATCAAGCCTCCGGCTGGGCGGTGGGCTCCACCCTCGGCCCCGCCGTCTTCACGGGGCGGATTGAAATGACCCCGGAATTGATCGGGCCGCGGGCGGCGGGAAATTACATCCAGCTCGACCTCGCCCCGTTTCATATAAAACTGGCGCGCGGGCAATGCTACCTGCTGCTGTTCGCGCCCGATCCCGCCGGCAGGCCCGCGCCCGGCCAGCGCGTGTTCCTGGGCGCCGCGAAGAATCCCTACCAGCCCGGCACGGGCAGCCAGATCACGATGTTCCCGCCGGGCGCGGTCACCGGCACCCGCTTCAACTTCGACCTGGTGTTTTTCCTCGCCTCCACGTCGGGCGGCGGCGCGCGCCCGAAATCGAAACTGGCGCAGTCCGTCACGAACGCCCCCGCCGGGACATTTTTCGCCTACCCGCACCACAACGGCTTCTTTTGCGGCGAGCCGGTGCTCGCGAAATACGCCGGGGGCACCCAGCATTTCTTGTTATACAATCCGGCGGACGGACGGGAATCGGTGCTCGGCGGCGTGGCCGGGCTGGCGCGCTTTTCCTATTACGACATCGCCGAAAACGGGCTGGCGGCGGTCGAGGCCGGCAACGCGGTGGTGCTGGTGGATTTGAGCGGGGTCGCGCCAAACCGCGTTTTATACAAGGCCCCGGCGGGTTGCCGGCTGCACATGCCCACCATCCGCCCCGACGCATCCGCCGTCGCCGTGACGCTCGAAAAAAAGGACGGCGCGGGCGAATATCAACTCGTGTCCATCGATGTTGAGAGTGGCAGGGCCGCCACGCTCATGACCAAGCCCTTTTTGCTCAACCACGCCCAGTTCTCCCCCTTCGCCCCGGACTGGCTCATGGTGTCGCACGAGGGCTCCGCCTCGCAGGTGAAGGACCGGCTCTGGGGCTGGCACGCGACGCTGGCGCCCGACGGGAAAAACCTGTTCGCCCCGCAAACCGGTGCCAACGGGCGCTCCCTGATGCTCGGGCACGAGCGCCCGCTCTGGCACGGGGAGGGGCAGGTTTTCTGTGTCTATGCGGCAAGCTCCGGGAAGCCGGCCGGCCTGTATGAAGTCGATTTTTCGGGCCGCGCCCGCGTCGTCAGCGAGGGTGACGCGTGGCATTGCGACATCAGCCGCGACGGCAAATGGGCCGTGGTGGACACGCAGGGGGACGGCGCCGCCGGCGACATCGTGGCCGTGAACTGCCGGACGGGCGCGCGCGTCACCCTGGTGGAGAAAATCGCCTACACGCGGCACCCCTGGCATCCCCACCCGCGCATTTCCCCCGATGGCAAATGGGTGATTTATAACGACGCGGCGGGCGGCAGTGCCGGCTTTATAAAAATATCGCAACCGGAGCTGGCCGCCTTCGCGCCCTGAATGATCCGGCACCCTCCCCATGAAAAATCTGATTCCCCGCTATTTTGAATGGATTTCACCTCGCGCCGCCACGAGGCGGAGAGAGCGATTGACCTTTTCAGCCCCGGAGGGCGCCAGCGTTTCAGCCCCGGGTGTGTGTATGTCTGCCCCGGAGGAACGCAGCGTTTCAGCCCCGGAGGGGCGTCAGCCTTTAGCCGTGGGTGACGAGCGCAGCGAGGAACCCACGGAATCCATCCATAAAAAAACGAGCCCCGAAGGGGCGGCAGCGAGGGAAGGGCGGGGAAATGCGCTGACGCGAACGGCTCGCGCTGCCGCCCCTTCAGGGCTTGGGGTTTTGTTAACGTTTTCCGTAGGTTCCTCGCTGCGCTCGTCACCCACGGCTAAACGCTGCCGCCCCTCCGGGGCTGACCACCGTTGCCCCGGGGCTTCACTGTCTCATCGAAAACAGACTCGGGAGTCTGCGGCGGCGGCGGATTCGCGTAATCTCACCGTGGGTCCGGTCTCCGATGCCGTTCCAAAAGCCGCTCGAAAAGGCGGAGGTAGGCGGCGGTTTGGACGGCGGGGGAAAAATGTTCGCGGGCGTGGGCGGCGACACGGGCGGACTCGCGGGCGCGGCGGGCGGGGTCGCGCATGAGCGGGAGGAGCGCGGCGAGGAAGGCGTCCGCGTCGCCGGGCGGGACGGCGAGGCCGCCGCACTCGGCCACGCCGCCGGTGGCGCAGGCCACGGAGGGGAGGCCGTGCGCGTGGGACTCGACGAGGAAGTTGGGGAGGGATTCGCGGGTCGAGGCGAGGAGCGCGATGTCGGCGGCTTGGTAGAGCGGCGACGGGTCGGATTGGAAACCGAGGAAGCGCACGCGGCCGGCAAGGCCGAGGCGGGCGGCGAACGCCTCGCAGGGGGCGCGTTCGGGGCCGTCGCCGGCAAGCCAGAGCTGCCAGTCGGGGACGGCTTCGCCCGGGCCTGTTTCGTCCGCAAATGCAATATCCGCCGCGGGACAGGGCGGCGTCCTGTCTTTTGCCTGTCTGTCCGCCGCCTGTCTGTCCGCGGGCAGGCCAAAGGCCCGCTCCGCGTCCGCCCGCGCGGCGGCGGGGAGTGTCGGGCGCGGGATGGGAGATATGGGGGAAATGGGAGATATGGGAGAAATGGGAAGGGATGCCGGATGCGCCGGATGCGCCGGGGGTGCCGGGCGCGGGAGGCGGGCGGCGAGTTCGAGGAGGGCGCGGTGGTTTTTCTCGGGGCGAAACATCGCCACGCAGAGCAGGACGAGGGTTTGCGGGGTCGCGCCGAGGCGGAGACGGAGCGGGTGGCGGGAGGAGTTTAAGTTGAAAGTTGAAGTTGAAACTGAAGCCGGAGGCGGGGCGGGGGGGCCGGCGGCGGCGGCAAGGGCGGGGGACGGGGTGCCGCGCGGCGCGGCGTCCGCGGGCGGGCCGCCCGCAACACCCGGAACCGCGGGCGGGATGTCCGCGGCGGCGGGCGGGAAAACGAGGGCGTTGTGGATGACGGTGATTTTTTCGGCGGGGAGCGCGTGGCGGGCGGCGAGGATGCGGGCGGCTGCGCGGCTGTTGGCGACGGTGTGGCGCGAGGCGCGGAGCGAGCGGACATAGGCGCGCGGGAGTTCCTTGCCGGTGCGCATGGTGGTGATGACGGCGGCGCGCGGCAGGGCGCGCTGGAGCGCGGCGGCGCGGCAGTTGGCCATGCGGCCCATGCAGAGGACGATGTCGGGCGCGAGGCGGCGCGAGGCGCGCCGGAGGCCGGGCGCGAACCAGTCGAGACGCGTGTCGAAGGGCTGGAGCGCGGCGCGGCTAAGGCGGGGCGGGGCGGGGGAAAAATCGAGCGCGCCGCCGGGGCGGAAGGTGAGGAGCGTGGCGTGGTGGCCGGCCCCGGCAAAGGCGCGGGCGAGGAGGACGGCCTGGCGCTCGGTGCCGCCGTTGCGGAGATGGTCTTGGAGGACGAGGATGTTCATGCGGCGGCGCGTGCCGGGGCGCGGTTTGGGTTTTTGTTATCGTTTCCTTCGTCCCGTCCGTCAAAGCGCAATCGCGAAAGGCCGCCCGCCGGGACGGAGGGGCCGGGGGTGCTCCAAGGGGGATTCAGGGTGTGGGCGTGGTTCAGGGTGTGGTTCAAGGTGATGTCAGCCCCCGCTTATTCTTTATCTTTCTTCTTTCTCTTTGTCTTTCTCTTTCTCCCATCCCTCCCATTTCTCCCATTCCTTTCCCCCACCTGACGAAAGACGAAAGACGAAAGAGGAAAGAGAGCGGCGGGAAGCCGCCACTTTGAATCGCACCCGCACCCGCGCCCCGTCGGACTGCAAGCCCTTTCCCGCATTTGTGTTTCGCCGCTTGCGCGCATTGCTGGGCGGAACCATGCCGCCCAACAAAACCCTCCTCGCGCTGCTTCTGTCGTTTTCACCCGCCGCGCCCGCCCTCCCTTCCCCTCCCGCGCCCGCCCTCTCCCCACCCGCCGCGCCCGCCCGCCCCTTCGCCACGACGGTGCTTCCGGCGAGCGAGGCCGCCTTCACCCGCGACAAAAACCGCCCCTCCGTCATCATCTGGAGCATCGGCAACGAAAACCCGGTCACGCAAATCGAGCTGGACGCCGGGCGCCTCGCCAAACAACTCGACCCGGCGCGCCCCGTCTGCATCCCGAAAATCAGCGGCTATTTTGGCAAAAACCACGGGCGCATCCCGGAGTTTGTGGACATCCACGCCCCGCATTACCCAATCACCGCCACCGTGCGCGATTATGCAGCGCGGCTGGCCCGCCCGGTCATCTTCACCGAATACGCGCACGCCTTCGGCCTCGCCACCGACCGCATCCAGGAGCAATGGGAAATCATCCAGGCCAGCCCGCGCCTCGCCGGCGCCGCCATCTGGCATTTCATGGGCCAGGGCCTCCTCCGCCGCGCCGCCGCGCCCGTCGATCGCGACGCGCCCGCGACGCACGCCTGGCCCGACCCGCACTTTTATTACGACACTGATGTTACGCAGTCGGCAGATTTTGGCAGGGCGGTCTCGCCGAGACCGCCG
>JAITDF010000660.1 GCA_031282705.1 Opitutaceae bacterium
TGACGGAGGCGTTGGAAAGCTCCGCGGGCATGGCGGGGGCGGACGCGGGCGCGGGGGTGGCGCCGCCGGCAGCGGTGCCGTCGGCGGCGGGGGCAGGGGCATCGGCGGCGGAGGCGGGCGCGGCGGGGGCATCAATGGCGGCGGCGAGTTCGGCCGGCGGTCGCACGAGCGAGGCGGATGAACCCGGCTGGAGCGGGTCGGATGAGAACAGGTCGGACGAGGGAACGGCGCCGGTGACGCCATCGGCGGCGACGGGAGCGGGGGCGGCGGACGCCGGCGCGGGCGCCGGGGCGGGCTGCGGGGCGGGCTGCGATTGCGGGCGGACGGTTTTTTTGAAGCGGTCGAAAAATCCCATGATGCGAGGAAAACGCGGAAACGGCGGCGGATGCAATCATTTGAAAAACGAAATCCCAAAACGCGGGGAAATTCCCAAAAATCCCAAATCCCAAAATCCCAAATCCCAAAAAAATTCCAAAAACCAAAAGGACAAAATCCCAAAGGCGGCGGCGCGGGCGCGGCGGCGGATTGCGTGGCACGGGCGGCGGCGGCGATTTCGTCGAGCGTGGTGTCCTCGCGCGGGCGTGGCGGCGGATTGGCGACCCGTCCGTGGATGGCGGGCCTGCGCTGCGTGACGCCGCCGCGCCGGCGCCGGCCTCTTTGAGATTTTGGGATTTTGGGATTTGGAATTTTTTTGGGATTTGGGATTTGGGTTTTGGGATTTTGGTTTTTGGGCGCTTTGAAAAAGCTCACGCGGAGGCTTTGGGAAGTAGGGCGAGCGTCCCGCTTGCCAGATTGGGAAGTAGGGCAAGCGTCCCGCTTGCCAGACGGCGCGCAACGCGCGCCGCAAACGCGCCGCCCCAAAACGGCGGGGGCAGGATGCTCCCGTCAGGCAAGAGGCGGGCGGGACGCTTGTCCTACACTCCAATCTGGCAAGCGAGACGCTTGCCCTACTTCCCCAAAGGGGGATTTTTGGAATTTCCGCCCGCTCCCCTTTTCCCGCGCCGCCACGCCGCCGGCGCGCCGCGCCGCATCTCCGCGCCCGCGCTTGCGCGGCGGCGGCGGCGCGGTTTTGCTCGCCGGAGTGCCTGCATGAAAACGCCCGCGGACAAACCGCCGAACCTGCTCGACCTCACGCGCGACGAATTGCGCGCGCTCGTCGAGTCGTGGGGCCTCAGCCCGGTGCACGCGGCGCGGCTCTGGAATTATCTGTATTACGAGGCGGTTGACTCCCTCGACGCCATGCCCGCGCTGCCGGCGCGGCTGCGCGCGCGGCTCGCGGCGGAATGCAGGCTGGAAATCCCGCCCGTGGCGCGCGAGGCGCGGAGCGCGGACGGGTTCACGCGCAAGTTTCTGCTCGGCCTCGGCGGCGGCGCGCGGGTCGAGACCGTGCTCATGCGTTTCACCGGGCGCGTGACGGCGTGCCTCAGCTCGCAGGCGGGCTGCGCGATGGGCTGCGTGTTTTGCGCGACCGGGCAGGCGGGTTTTTCGCGCAATCTCACGGCGGGCGAAATCGTCGCGCAGGCGTTGCACGTGAAACGCGTCCTCGCCGCCGGTGCCGGCGGCACCGCCGGCACCGCCGGCGACGACAAGGCCGGCACCGACGACAGCGCCACTACCGGCGACGGCGCCGGCGACGACACCAGCGACGACACCGGCGGCACCGCCGCCAACACTACCGCCACCGCCGCCACTACCGACGACGGCGGCACCGCCACCACCGCCGCCACCGCCACCGCCGCCGGTGCCGGCGGGCGGCTGCGCAACGTCGTGCTCATGGGCATGGGCGAGCCGTTGCACAACTACGACGCGGTCATGCGCGCCGCCGACATCCTGCGCGACCCCGCCGGCCTCGCGCTCGGCGCGCGCAAAATCACGCTCAGCACCGTGGGCGTCGTCCCCGGCATCCTCCGCATGGCCGACGAGGCGCGCCCCATCCACCTGGCGGTGTCGCTGCACGCGGCCACGCAGGAGGAGCGCGCCGCGCTCGTGCCCGCCGCGCGCCGCTGGCCGCTCGACGAGCTCATGGCCGCCTGCCGCCGCTATTGCGCGAAAACCCGCCGCCGCATCTTTTTTGAATGGACGCTCATCGCGGGCAAAAACGACTCCCCCGCCCACGCCCGCGCCGTGGCGCGGCTGCTGGAGGGCATGGACGCGCAGGTGAACCTGATCCCGTTGAATCCAACTTCCGGATACGGCGGCGCGCCCGGCGGCGGGCGCGGCGCGGCGCGGGCGTTCCAGGACGTGCTCGCGGCGCGCGGCCTGCCCGCCACGGTGCGCCAGCGGCGCGGCCTCGACATCGCCGCCGGCTGCGGCCAGCTCGCCGCGACGCCGGGCGCGTGACGGCGGCGGCGGCGCGTTCGCGACGACGCCGGTATTTTTGGAGTGTGGCGAGTTCCCGCCGCTTGTCAGGCTTCGCGCTCTTTCCTCAAGAGGGGAAAAGGGGATGGGAGAAATGGGAGCGATGGGAGAGAAAGAAGAAAGAGAAAGAGGAAAGAGGGGGAGAACGGATGCTTCCGCGTGACATCAGTTAAAAACTGATGTTACGCAGGAGAGGTTTTTTGGTAGGGCGGTCTCGCCGAGACCACCGGGAGCCACGAGTGACGAACGCGGCGGTCTCGGCGAGACCGCCCGACCAAAAGACTGCCAAAAGACTGGCTGCCGCGTAACAGTTAAAAATAACGGGGGGGGCCTCATTTATTCTGACTGTAAGGCGCCGCCCGGCTCCGCACCGCCGCAACTCCCGGCAGATGCTCGCGTC
>JAITDF010000724.1 GCA_031282705.1 Opitutaceae bacterium
CCTACCAATTCTTCCTCAATTTTGGGAACGCGGTCGCGGCCAACGACACGGTCAGCACGGCCAGCATCGTTTATAAACAAGGCGTGGCCGGTGTCTGGATGGGATTGCAGATGATATTCCTGAATCCCTACTACTGGTTTTTTTACCCGTGGCTGCGCCGCGTGCGCCTCACGACCATGGCCGACCTGTTCTGGGACCGGCTCGGCAGCCGCCGGCTCGCACTGTTCTACGCGTCGTTCCAGATCATCATGGCGGTGACGGTCACGATGGCGTTCGGCAATCTGGTCTCCTACAAAATATCCGCCGCGCTCATCACCAAGCCGGAGACAGAGTGGACCGCACGGGAATGCCAGTCGGTTGACGATTATAAACAGCTTATCAAATACGAGGCGACGATTCGCGATGGCGGGATGCTTGATTCAGGCGGACGGGCACATCTGGCCGTGTTGCGTGAAAAACTGGCGCGCAACGAGCTGACCGACCATGTCACCGCGCTTAATCCGTGGGTGTTTTATATCATATACACGCTTGCCGTGGGGTTTTATATTGTGCTTGGCGGCATGCGCGCGACCGCCATGACCGATGCCTTTCAGGGGATATTGATCATAATTTTTTCAATACTGCTGATTCCAACCGGGCTCGCGGCCATGGGCGGCTGGGACCGGATCGGCGAGCGGGTTCCGTCCGCCATGCTCAATGTTTTTGGCGCCAGCGGCGACACGGACTTCACCGTCTGGACGATTCTGGCCATTCTGGCGGCAACCTTTATGCAGGCCCATGCCCTGCCGAACAACATGGCGGTCGCCGGCTCCGCGCGCAATGAATACACGGCGCGCTTCGGCGCCGTCACCGGCACGTTTGGCAAGCGCATCCTTACCATTGTTTGGGCGATATGCGGATTGCTTGGCATTGTATTGTTTTCCGGCTCCGATGCCCTGGCGGACCCGGACATGGTGTGGGGGGCGATGTCACGGCGGCTGCTGGGGCCGGGATTACTGGGACTGATGTTTGCCGGCATCCTCGCGGCCAACATGTCCACGGTCGCCTCGCAAGGCATGGCTGTCTCGGCATTGTTCGCGCGCAATATCTACGGAACTCTGAGGAAGGACATGACTGACGCGGGAATGGTAAGAGCCGGACGCTGGACGCTGGTCGTGATTTTGATGCTCGGCGTGCTCGTGGCGACGCAGTTGGAAAGCATCTATGTCGTGCTGCAGTTCGCCATGACCATAAACGTGCCCTTCGGCGCGGCGATTTTGATGATGTTCATCTGGCGCAAAGTGACAGCCAAGGCGGTCTGGGTGGCGGTTCTGGGAGGGGCGTTCATCAATATTATTTTCCCCGTTTTTGCGCATCAACTCCCGTCCCTGGCCCGCAATTCCATGCTCGTCACGCGCACGGAGGATGCGGCCGGGCGTCCCGTGCCGGTCTATTTCGAGTCCGTGGTGCGCGTGAATCCCGATGATTCTGAAAGCCAGCTTGAGGGGCGCGGACGACTGCATACCGAACTCCTGGTGCTCCGTGCATTCGGGATGAATCCGGCTCATTTCACAGCAGGAGGACGCTTTGCCGCGAGATTCTTCGTGGATGCATTCCTCCCCGTGTTCCTTGTGGTGATTGTGAGCCTGTTCACACGGAGACCCGGCAAGGAGCGGGTGGACGCATTTTTTGGAAAAATGAAGACCCCCGTGGCCGGCACACCGGAACTCGACGCCGAAGAGATGGAAAAGACGCGCCAGAATCCTTCGCGCATGGATCACACAAAGCTTTTCCGGGGCACGTCGTGGGAGTTCACCCGGTGGAACCGGGTGGATACAATCGGATTTGTCCTATGCTGCGCCATGACCGCGGCCATTCTGGCTGTGTTCATAGGAGTGATGAAGTGGCTGACGCCCTGAATTCAAATGGATGAATATGCCAAGGAAACATCCCGAAATAACATGGTCCCTCATGCATCCGGTGAAACCTGATGCGTCCTACATGTGCGCGGTCATGGCCGCGGCGGCGGATTATCATGTGGACAGTTTTGAAATTTGCGGCGACGCGCATTCATCGACCGGGGGGCTGGAGGGCGCGATTCGTTTCCGGGATTATCCGGGGGCCGCCGCGAAACTCGACCTGTCGGAAACCGGTGCGGTCGTCGTGGCGCTCAACGAAGTGCTCGCCCTGGCGCACCAATCAGGCCGCCCGGTCTATTATTGGCATCGCGAAGTGATGGTGCCGCCAGAGGTGGTCGAAACCGTGCCAGGTCTGCTGGACGCGAATGGGGAGTTCGACCTGCTGGGTCCGGCGTATCACGGGCTGCTCCGCTCAAAACTGCGCGAGTTCTTTGATAATGTTCCGGGCATGGACGGGATTGTGCTCACACTCACCGAGTCAAACTATTCTGTCATACACAACTCAAGCCAGCATCGCTACCCGCCGCCTCGCGTGATTGAAAAAATGATCACCACTTTCTCGGAGGAGCTGGCACGTTTGGGAAAACGTTTTATCCTGCGCAGCTTCGGATCCATTTCGCAGGACTATGAGGATATCCTTGCCGGCGCGGCGCTGGTTGATTCACGCCATGAATTTGAAATCGAGACCAAGATCACCCCCTGCGATTTTAGCCCGCTGCTTCCGATGAACAGATATCTGGTGAAAACCGGGCGCGCCGGGCTCTCGGCTGAATACGACAGCATAGGGGAATTTCTCGGCGCGGGCTACCTCCCGGCGGCGGACCCGGCGCGTGTGATTGAATGCGTGAAGCATGCCCGCGCCGCCGGCGTGGACAGGCATGTGATTCGCGTGGACCGCATCGGACACGCGACTTTTGACGGCACACAGGCCGTAAATCTGCTAGCGTTTGACCGCGCAATTCGTGACACCGACGCCTCGCCGGAAAAAATCTGGGCGGAATGGGCGGCGCGTTGCTGGCCGTCCTGCGGCGCGGAGATGACACACATCATGCGGCAGGGAATCGAAATGGTGAAAAAAACGCATTTCATCAGCGGTTGCGTTATTTTTCATGCGTTTCCAATCGATCCCTCGATGAAATGGATAAAGGCAAGCGGCATTCTCTCGCTATTCAGTCCGGGTTTCGACCTCGGACGCCACACCGGCATGTGGGGAATCCAGCCGCGCGGCTTTGCGCCGTCGCGCGAGGCGCTGCTGGCGGAGAAAACAGAGGCGTCGGCACTGGCGGAGAAAAATCTGGCCGCGATTGAGGTATTGCGCGAAAAGCTGCCTGCCGGCGAATATAAAATCGCGCGCGCCGCCTGGGGCAACGCGGTGACGGTTGCCCGATCAATACACACTTGGTGCCGCTGTGTTTGCGCCTATTTTGACGACATGGAAAAACTCATGCCGGGCCATCCTTTGCTGAGCGTGGAGATTGCCTCGGCGCGGCCCCTTTTTGAGGAAATTCTGGGCGATGCCATGCCCGGAGCGACGCCGCCGGCGGACGCATCCGCCGCGCCGCGCCGCCATGAATACAGCAACGACGCGTCGCATGACGACTGCATCGAGGCCGCCTACGCCTCCCCGCTCTGGCGCATCATCCAGTTGCTGCCCGCCGAATACAATGCGGAATTTTCCGAGCGGGCGAAGTGGCGGGCGGCGCCGGATGTCGTGGATTATATAATCTGCGGCGCAGTGGGTGACGACCGCCGCGTGCGTCGTTACATGCACGCCAGCCATGCGCGGCTGGAGCAGGGGCGCGCAAGCCGGGCCGCCGGCAACCGGGTGTTTCCAAACGGGTTCATCGAATGCGAACTCGCCCTCCCGGACAACGAAAATGCCCGGATCGTGGTCGAGGGTGACAAAACAAAATCATCCGGGTTGCTTCTTTCCATCAACGGCGGCCCCGGCGTCCCGTTTGAATATGATGGGACGGGGAGAATTGTTTGCGGGCTTCCCGCCTCCCCGTCCTGCCGGGCTCCCGGAACCCGCCCGTCCGCAACTGTGCGCATCCAGAAAAACGGGGCTGATTATCCCTGGGTTTTTGCCATCGCGAGCCTTTCCGGAATATAGACAGCGCCGGCATCCCGTTTTTCAGGTTTCATATAAAATCGAATCCCAATTCTCATGAAAACAAAACTCGCCGCAGTATTGTCTGCGTTCCTTGCGGGCGCGCTCATGCCGCCCTCCTCCGCTGCCCCGATTCCCGTCAACCTGCCCGATTGCGCGATTGTCCGGCCCTCTGGTTCGAAGGTGCCGAAAGTCGTGGATTACGCGGTGGAGGAACTGCGCGCGCATTTGCTGCTCGTCTCCGGCGTGGACATTCCGGTCGCCACCGGCACGCCGCCGCCGGGGAAATTTCCAATATACGTCGGCATCACACCCGCGGGCGACACCGCGCACATGGAGCCCGAGGAGGCGCGCTGGCGCGTCACCGCCGGCGGCATCTGGCTCTATGGCGAGGACAAGGATGCCGCCGGCGACACCGTGCGGGACACCGCCCTCAACAATGATTCCCACCCCGGCACTCTTTTCGCCGTTTATGAATTTCTGGAAAAGCAAGCCGGCATCACTTGGATCGAGCCCGGAGCCGCGGGCACCGTCTATGTTGAAAAAAACACACTTGCTCCCGAAGCGGGAAGCGGCGCCTGGCACCCCCGGCTTCTGCAGCGCAAAATTCGTCTCGCCTACCAGGACGACATGCGTGCCATGGCCCGCGAGGACAACAACATTCCGCCCGGCTTGCAATTCTCCGACCCGGAATACGAGGGGCGCCAGCTCGACGAGCGGGTCTGGATGCGGCGGATGCGCATGGGCAGCAGCATCCACCTTTCCTACGGCCACGCCTTCACGCAATGGTGGGCCAAATACGGCGCCACCCATCCCGAGTATTTTGCCCTCAATAAAAACGGCCAGCGCAAGCCCGTCACCGCCGGCGCGCCTGATCGGGTGAAACTCTGCGTCAGCAATCCTGATGTTGCAAAACAGGTCGCGCACGATCATTTTTTCAGGGACGACGGCAGCAAGAAAAACATCAAAGACATCGGTTATAATATAAACGCCATCGAGAATGACAGCCGCAACTACTGCCGTTGTGAAAACTGCATGGCGCTCGACGTTGTCCTGCCCGGCGAGGAAAACCTCGACATCGACGATCGCGTCCTCTCCGACCGCTATGTGCATTTCGCCAACGCCGTCCTCGCCGAGGGGCGCCGGATTTTCGACGAGCACTACGCGCAGGAGCCGGGTGAAAGCTCCGGCAAGGTGCAGGTGCTGTTTTACGCCTACAGCCGCTACAATTTTCCGCCCCGCCGGGAAAAACTGAATGACGGCGTTTTTCTCTTTCTCATTCCCAACCTCGCCGTCCCGCTCGCCGAGCTCGACCAGTATTACCTCGACTGGAAAAACATGGGGGCGAAAAACGCATTCCTCCGGCCCAACGACCTCTGCCAGGACACCGGGATGCCCATTGGCTTTGAAAGCCACATGTTCGAGAAATACCGCATGGGCAGCCAGCGTCTCTCCCTCCTTGGCACCGACTACGACACTTGCTGGGGCTTCTGGCCCACCACCGGCATCACCAATTATATCATGGCCCGCGCCATGTATCGCCCCGACCGGCCGATGAGCGACTGGGATGATGAATACTTCGCCGCTTACGGCGCGGCCTCCGGCGATATGCGCAATTATTATAATTACTGGCGCCAAATCTGGAACGACCGCATCATGAAAAACG